>CAZVAH010000231.1:0-3656 GCA_964625035.1 uncultured Bacteriovoracaceae bacterium
GTCCGGGAGACCTGGAAAAAGCGCTGTGCAATTTGCCCCCTTTCTCTGATCCGAGGTTGATTGTAGGTATGGAAAGGCAAGATGACGCAGGTGTGTATAAATTACGGGATGATCTGGCCCTTGTTGTAACCCTTGACTTCTTTACACCTATTGTTGATGACCCATATACGTTTGGTCAGATTGCCGTGGCAAATGCCTTAAGCGATGTCTATGCCATGGGGGCCAAGCCAATCTTGGCCATGAATATAATATGTTTTCCTATAAACAAAATGGACATATCCATCTTACAAGAAACCCTCCGGGGTGGGGCAGACAAGATGCGCCAGGCAGATGTGCTCCTGGTAGGTGGGCATAGTGTTGAAGACAATGAATTCAAATACGGACTATCTGTCACAGGCACGATACATCCCAATAGGGTGTTGACCAACTCAAAAGCCAAGGTGGGGGATAAACTCATCCTTACCAAATCTATAGGAACCGGGATTATCTCTCTTGCAATAAAGGCCAAGATGGCTGATGACATCTCTACTCAAGCGTCAATAGAGTCTATGGATACATTAAACAGGAGGCCTGCAGAGCTTATGAGTAAATTCAATGTTCATGCATGTACTGATGTATCCGGGTTTGGCCTTTTGGGTCATGCATGTGAGATGATAGAGGATACAGGCGTTGGTATGACCATCTATGCATCCAATGTCCCTATCTTACTAGGCACAAAGGAATATGCCAAACAAGGGCTCATCCCCGGAGGGACATTCCGCAATCAACAGTTTAGGGTCCACATGATAGATAAGAATAAAGAGATATCCGAGGATATGATGCACGTCCTCTTTGATGCACAGACATCAGGGGGCTTGCTTATCGCTATTCCAGAGCCTGATGCAAACAAATTGCTTAGCGCAATGCATGAAGAGGGAATATCTGATGCAACAATCATTGGGGAGATAACAGATGAGCCCAAAGGGAGAATTGTTGTGAGTTGAGGAGTTAACTCCTCAACTCTTCCACGGTAACCTTCTCCATGGACAATTCTTCTTCGTACAAAAAACGCAAGGAGCTGGAACTGGGACATCTTTTGCCAGTAGAGCAACTGCTGAGATAGATTTGCTTGGTACCATTACAAGATAGGAAGTTAAGCTCACATTGATCAGCTTTGCATCGAGGGCTTTAAATATAACCTTTTGCCCCTCTAATCCCCAATCGCAATAGCCAGGGCTGAACCGCCAGCTGTATTGCAGCCCCTGAGAGCCTACCTGATTCCTCCAATCTGCCTCAATCATATCTGCCACCATTTCAGCACATTCAGATCCCACTGTATCGAATACCAACTGGCGGTTAACGGGTATATCATCCCCGCAGGCCCTTTCAAACTCAATTCCCAAGGTGGTGATCATAAACATGATTAAACAATTCCCGCTACACATACCCGCCAAACGGGAAAACATAGTACTTTGAATACTACCAGCCTCTGTCTGAATGTTGTCTTTGCCTGTCCCAAGTATTGGGAGGATACGATACATCCCTTTGGGCCTCGCGATCTTTTCTGCCACAATAGTTGCTTCATCCAGTGTCTTTCCTATTTCCGGAGGTATGACCTTGTATGCATTTCCATACCCCAATTTAGAAAGTGTATTATCTCTTAATCTCTCTATAAAGTCATGGTCTAACCCTGGTGTGATAATCATTATGGGATTTCCTCAGAAATCTTTTTTTATAGCCGCCTCTGTCTCCTCTAAAACACTAAAGGCTGATTCAGCATACCCATCAGCCCCATACGACCTTGCCAGCGCCTCGTTTAAGGGCGCCCCACCCACGATAACTATTGTATGGGGAGATTTGATTCTTACTTCCTGTATTATATCCTTCATACCAACCATGGTTGTTGACATCATTGCAGATAAGGCAAGGATCTCAGCCTTTTTCTCAAGAACGGCCTTCACAAATACTTCTTTTGATACCTCACGTCCAAGATCAAATACCTGATAACCACTGGTCCTGTATATCCCTGCTATGATGTTTTTGCCAATATCATGGGGATCCCCTTCTACCACACCTATGACAAGGGGGATATCTCCTCCATTGCTATCGCTATCTCCCTTGAGCGATGAGAGCCTCTCCATGGCTTTGGTAACCACGTCCATACATAGAAGAAACTCCGGTATAGACGTGTCATTAGACATCAATTTGTGACGGACTTGTTCCAATCCCCATATAAGACAACGGCGAGCCTCATTTGATGGTATACCAGTATTAAGCACCTCATCCATTGCTGCACTCATCACCACATCATCGTGCTTCCATACTGCTTCCACCAAATTATTCATTAGTATGTTCTTTTCTATTACTTCTGTCATTTCTTCCCTCCCCTATGGCGGGCCTTATCCGTATATTTGAGATGCCTTGACAATGGCCAGGGCATTCTCTAATGGTGCATTTGGCGGAAATTCACAGCCCGGGGCCAGGACAAATCCTCCTCCATCGGCCAGATCCTCGATCTGAATCCTGCATGCCTCCATCACCTCGTATGGGGTGCCATAGTTGAGAAGGGATGTATCCACATAGCCCATCAAAACAACCTGATCCCCATAACGTCTTTTGAGTTCCTTTGCATTTGAGCAATCGTCAGGCAGCTGGGCAAAGGTTATAAAACCCGGCTCCATAAAACGTATCTGAGAATCGAAATACACACCATCTCCACAGTTGTGGACACCTACAATACATCCTCTACTCTGTATCGCATTGGCCATCTCCCTGACAAAGGGACCTTCAATCTTTTCCCATAATTCCTTACTGAGGCCATTCCATGAGGCAAACAGGGTATCCAGAACTACAGCTAGTACACCGGTGTCACACTGTGCCTCAACGTATTCAATCAAGACCTCAGTTATGGTCTCCATTGCTGCCATAACCTCTAAAGGATAATTTATACAATCCCGAAAGAGATATTCTGACCCGCGCATCATATTTAATACACCCAATGGACCAAAGGCAAATCCAGACACAAGGCCTTTAAATCCCATTCTTTTCACCAGGATTCGCAGTATCTCCAGCATACCCTGCATCCTTTGCGCTTCCTCAAGGTCTATCTTCTTTATCTTCCTGTAGTCGCTTACATCTTTGACCAAAGAGCACGTATAATCAGGGTGAGGTGTGGAGTTGTCCGGGTAGACCATCTTCTGCCCGAAGTCTGCTGCCTCGATTGACAGATCGAGCGCAGTCCCAATCGCCTCCCCACCGATAAACTCGAATCCAGCCAGCAGGGCTTCAGCAGCAGCCTCCGGCTTTAGTGCAAAATCTTTATAAGATACGCCAATAAGACGCCGAGACGCCCCAAACATCATAGGATAACATGGAACATGATCCGGTTCCTTATGGCCAAGGGTTGTAATTAAACGCTCGATGTTAGTGAGGGGAGAAAACCGCCCCCTTGTGCTACCAAGATATGCAAAACCATCAAGGAGCCACTCAGGAATAAGACCTGGGGGGGGTATCTGCCCTTTAAGAATAGGCCGAACTATCCCATCCAGTGATCCAAATCCTTCTATTTCCTTGCCCATGATTCCTCCTTTCTACTTTAATACCAAGAAACCACATAAGATAAATAGATGGACAAACTAACATACAGGTATAAACGACTCAAGTTCCATCTCTTTGGC
>CAZVAH010000232.1:0-3625 GCA_964625035.1 uncultured Bacteriovoracaceae bacterium
GTCCTGAAGAGGCTATCAGGATTTCTGATGGTATAAATTATAAAGGTTATCATCCTGCAGAATTTATAAAAGATAGGTGTAGGGGGTGCGCGCTTTGTGCTGTTGTATGCCCTGAGATAGCAATAGAGGTGTACCGTGGAAAATAAGGTGTTAATGAAGGGTACAGATGCCCTGGCAGAGGCGGCAATTCAGGCTGGCTGCAGGTGTTACTTTGGCTATCCCATTACACCTCAAAACGAACTTCCAGAGTATATGTCAAGGAGGATGGCCGAGGTAGGAGGGGTATTCCTTCAAGGAGAAAGTGAGATTGCTTCGATCAATATGGTCTTAGGGGCTGCTGCATCAGGTGTTCGTGCGATGACGTCTTCCTCGTCGCCTGGCATCAGTCTTAAACAAGAGGGGATCTCCTTTCTTGCTGCAATGGAACTTCCAGCACTAATTGTAAACATAATAAGGGGTGGACCTGGTTTAGGTAATATTGCACCAAGTCAGGGGGATTATTATCAGGCTACCCGGGGAGGGGGGCACGGGGACTATAGGACGCCTGTGTTTGCCCCTGCATCTGTTCAAGAATTATATGATATTACTATGTATGCATTTGATGTAGCAGATATTTACAGGACCCCTGTTGTGATTTTAGGGGATGGTATGATGGGACAGATAGTGGAACCTACCATCTGTCGCAAAAGGCAAAAGATAGATTTTCCCCCTAAAGAGTACATATTAGATGGTGCTCAAGGGAGGCCATCAAGGATAATAAGGTCGTTGATTTTGGACACAACTGAGATGGAAGAGCATAATTGGAAGCTGAAACGTAAGTATGATTTAATACGAGGCAGACTGCCTCAACATGAAGAGTTTATGGTGGCGGACGCCAAGCTTGTAATCGTGGCCTATGGTACGGCTGCCAGGATTGCAAAAGGGGCTGTAAAGCGTGCAAGAAAGGAAGGGCTTTCAGTTGGTTTGTTACGGCCTATTACGTTATGGCCATTTCCAACCCAGGCTATTCAAGAGATAGCTAAAAAGGTAAAACACTTTTTGGTCTTTGAAATGAGTACGGGTCAGATGGTAGATGATGTATTACTTGCACTCGGTGGTAAGGCCCAGTGTGAGTTTTATGGCAGACCTGGTGGTGTGGTGCCAACTCCTATGGAGATAACAAGGATAGTAGGCCGTTATTGGGTACAAAAGGAGATCTTAGGGTGAAGAAGGTTTTTACCAAACCAAAGTCCTTAAAGGACGCCCCCTTTCACTACTGTCCTGGATGTGGTCATTCGATCATACACAGGCTTGTTGCAGAGGTTATAGATGAGCTGGGGATTTCAGATTGTGTTATAGGTATCCCTCCTGCAGGCTGTGCAGTGCTTGCATACAATTATTTTGATATAGATATGTGTGAGGCCCCTCATGGCAGGGGATGTGCAGTCGCTACAGGGTTTAAAAGGGCTCAGCCTGACAAGATAATCTTCACCTATCAGGGTGACGGTGATATGGCAGCCATTGGTACTGCAGAGACATTGCATGCTGCCAATCGTGGAGAGCGCATTACTGCCATATTTGTAAATAATGCTGTATATGGAATGACAGGTGGCCAGATGGCACCTACGACCATGATAGGCCAGAAGACTACTACATCGCCGTTTGGAAGACGTCCAGAGGTTGAAGGCTATCCCTTGCTGATAACCGATTTAATAGCAACCCTTAAAGGGCCCGCTTATGTGGTACGCCATTCCTTGGCAACACCTGCCAAGATTTTAGCTACAAAAAAGTCTATTAAAAAGGCATTTGAGGTGCAGATTAAAGGACTTGGGTTTTCTCTTGTAGAGGTCTTATCACCCTGCCCAACAAATTGGAAATTATCCGCAGTAGATGCATACAAATTCTTGGAGTCAAAGATGGAAAAAGAGTTTCCTATAGGCGTGTTTAAGGATGTCACAAAGGAGTAAAATCAGGCTATGCTGATCAAGACAGCGATGAGCGGGATAGGTGGACAGGGGATCTTATTCTCTGGTCTATGTATGGCCTGGGCTGCCATGTATGAAGGACAATTTGTGACATATCTCCCATCTTATGGAGCAGAGATGCGAGGAGGCATTGCTTCCTGTACTATAGCCATTTCAGATGAAGAGATAGCATCTCCTATATCATCTGCACCTGATTATCTGGTGCTAATGGACAATCTTTCTTTGGCAAGGCTCCAAAATCAGTGTGCATCTGGCGGAGAAGTTTTCATTAATACCAGTATAGTTTCTGACAGGCCTATAAGGAGAGATATAGAGATTGTCGAGATACCGGTTACTGATCTGGCAGAAGCAAGCATTGGGGTTAGGTATGCAAATATGATAATGCTAGGGGCATTTATTGGCAGGACACATCTTGTAAAGGCATCTACCATTATAGGTAATATGGATAAAATTTTGGGCAAAGAAAAGGCTAGGTTTAAAGATAAGAATATAGAGGCCATAAATATTGGTTTAGAGTATTCCTCTAAGGAGACATAAGGGATGGGTATTAAGCAAATATCAGTGAAAACAGAAAATATATCAGGAAAGCTTTCATACTTAAGTGATATTCTAGGACAGCAGGGGGTCAATATTCGTGCTATATCAGTAGGAGAGGATACATCACATATATCGCTGATCCATATGGTAGTGGACGAGCCCAAGAAGGCGATGAATACTTTTAAGGCAAAAGAAATAGATTTTGATGTCTCAGATGTACTGGCTGTAGAGATGCCAGACCATCCAGGTGGTATGAATGCAGTATTAAGACCTCTAAGGGATGGAGGCATAAATGTAATATCCATGTATCCATATATTGGGAGGGCATCTCGCCCTATAATGATCTTAAAGGTCGATAACCTGATTAAGGCTGTAGACGTACTAAAGAGAAACTGGGTAAGGATATGGGATGAATCTCTCTACAGACTATGATTGTTTATACTAGAGCTGATCTTTAGTAAGTCAGGAGCATAAAGGATTAATCGGCCGCAATCAGTGTGCCAACGTATGCCAGCAGGAGGCCATATAGTTAGTGTTCCTTTAAGATGGCTTTTGTCTTGATGCATCGAAATATTTGATAGCCATATGTCCTACTTTAACAATGGTTTCATATCCATCAACAGCGGATACAATCATACCGATTCCCCCGGGGAGCAGTCTCGATTTTCGCCTGGGAGGAAATAGGCGGGTAATGATTCTATTTACCCCTTTATTTAGATATCTTTGCGGCAGGATTCTTGTCATGTAGGCCTTGGTGATAGCATGTGCATTGGATGGCTTGGCCTCCTCTACGATATTATAGGCCTTACCGATTATGTGCAAGATAGGGCCTTCAAACATTTTTTCGTCATCCATAGGAATACCGTATAGAAATTCCAGTGTAAGGATAAGAGATACTGATTGGTCCAGCATAAGAAGATTTTCGGCACCTACTAACCAAAACGATATAATGGTTCCAATCCCCGGGAATATAGAGGGGATATTTAAGATGGCATTTTTTATGGCTTGTTGCTGCCCTGTATCCTCTACAAGGTCCCAAGCAATAATAGATATTTCATTGTGATCTGCATTCTTTAGTCTAAGTGTCGCTGCCCTCTTCGCCCTTTTGATATTACCCTTTATAA
>CAZVAH010000233.1:0-3593 GCA_964625035.1 uncultured Bacteriovoracaceae bacterium
GTCTTTATATTTGGGGTATTCCGGCTTCGCGCCCGCCAATTTTTTATCCTTACCTTTATTGCTATGGCCGGCTATGGATTTGTAATCTTTTCACTGCTCACGTATCAGTATGAGATTAATCTTCAAATAGAAATATTGCGCTGGATTGTCCTAACAGCGGTGCTCGCATGGTTTTCTCTGATAGGAAGTTACATCTATGGATTGAGGAAAAGGGTTGTCAAGGCCAATAGTGAACTGAGCAATGCTATGGAAACCATCGAGCAGATTGCAATCCATGATGAATTGACCGAGATTTATAATCGCCGCCAAATGTTCACAATCTTAAAGCGTGAAAAAGCCCTTATAGAACGTGGTAATCCCCACTTTTCCTTCTGCATTCTCGATATAGATGACTTCAAGAGCGTCAACGACACGTATGGGCATTTGACAGGAGACATGGTGCTCAGAACCTTAGCTCAGGCAATACAGGAAGACATACGCGAGGAAGATTACCTTGCTCGTTACGGCGGCGATGAGTTCATCTTGATCCTCGCTTATCCCTGCATTGCTGATGCTGTATTATGTGCACAACGGATAAGAAAATTATCAGAAAATTTGTCTTTCCAAGACCTTCCAGAGTCGTTTCAAGTCACCATATCCATAGGAGTAACCGTATTCCAACCCTTTGAATCTGTTGACAACCTTCTTACCAGAGCAGATCATGCCCTTTACAGGGCTAAAGCAAACGGGAAAAACCGGATAGAACATGAAACACCTGATGACAATAAACAGCCGCACCTTCAACACCCTCTGGAATCGAAACCTGCTCAAAAGTAGCCTGTGGTAGAGGTCTTTCAGTCGCGGGATAGACAATCCAATTTGGTAGAGATAGGTAGTGTATATCCCGCTATCTTGTAAAACAGTAGATTCCCATCTTGACAGGGAACGGATCAACCTGCATAGATGTATTTAAATATCAAGGAGGAAGAGTTTATGCCTATAGATAAAGAACTGTTAGATATTCTGGTCTGTCCTAAATGCAAAGGAGAGCTCATCGCCGAAAAGGATGATACAGGACTAATATGCCCCAAGTGCAAACTCAAGTATCCTATAGAAGATGACATACCTATAATGCTCATAGACGAGGCCATCAAGATCAATGAGTAATATGGATCAGGAAAGCTCATCAGCTGCTAGACTCTCTGGTATATCAGGAGCAGATACTGCCATTATCCTGGGTACAGGCCTGGGTGATATAGAGAAAGATATACATGTAGAAGAGATCATTCCATACAATGAAACCCCTGGCTTCCCAATCTCGTCTGTAGAGAGTCATACTGGAAGCCTTATCTTTGGCAGACTAGCTGACCATGATGTAGTTGTAATGAGTGGAAGATTTCATCTCTACGAAGGATATACACCAAGAGAGATAACATTGCCTATCAGGGTATTTAAACTAATGGGGATAAAGAACCTATTCATCTCCAATGCTGCAGGAGGACTGCGTCCTGACCTCAAGCCAGGGGGGGTAATGCTTATAATTGATCATATAAACTTAACAGGGCAAAACCCTCTAATAGGCCCCAATAATGAGGAGATAGGCCCACGTTTTCCTGACATGACAAAACCATATAATCCAGATCTTATACATAAGGCCATTCAGGTAGCAGAAAAAGGGGATATAGACCTGAAAAAAGGTGTCTACGTCCAGGTCTTGGGGCCATCTATGGAGACTGCCTCAGAGACACGCATGTTGAGATTGATCGGTGCAGATGCAGTGGGTATGTCTACAGTAATGGAGGTAATACAGGCTATACATTGCAATATGAATGTACTGGCCATCTCTGCCATAACAAATAATAATGACCCAGATGATTATAAACCGGCCCCCTTGGAAAAGGTTATAGAGATGGCTGGAATCGCTGGTCCTTCTATAATGAAGATACTTAAGGGTGTGCTACGCGATGTTGGCCATTAGTCCAGAGTCTAAAGTTTAAAGAAATGAAACATATACTAATTTTAATACCAAAGCTCTCATGATCATCCGACGATAATAGGTCTTAAAGTGACGTTCACTATATGCGAGGCTTGCTTTTTAAACTTTGTGCCTTTGTCACTTTGAACCTGAGTAGTTACATCATTTTTTAACAAACACCAAATCGAGTACATCATCCATGGTCTTCACAGGATGAAATCTAACACGTTTTTTTACAGTAGGTGGTATATCTTCTAAGTCCTTCTCGTTTTCATATGGGATAATGATCTCAAATATCTTGTTTCTATGTGCTGCGAGGGCCTTCTCTTTAATACCTCCAATGGGTAAGATCCGGCCTCTCAAGGTAATCTCACCGGTCATGGCTATATCTTTTCTTATAGGCTTGTTCGTAAGCGCAGATATGACAGCCACGGTCATGGTGATGCCAGCAGATGGCCCATCCTTGGGTATAGCACCTGCCGGGACGTGAACATGTATGTCCTTATCATTATTAAAGGTTGGAGATATACCCAGTTGGTCAACTCTAGAACGAATATAGGAAATGCCCGCCTGAGCAGATTCCTTCATCACCTCTCCAAGATGACCTGTAAGCATAAGTGTGCCCTTACCATTACTGCCAGGTAATACTGAGGCCTCAACGTAGAGTATCTCCCCGCCAAACTGCGTCCATGCCAGACCGGTTGCGACACCTATCTCGTGCTCTTTACGTTCCCTCTCAGGTAAAAACCTTGGAGGGCCCAGATATTTATGTACCCCTGTAGCAGGGATCCGATAGATGTCTTTTCTCTTATTGTCCTTCTCTGCAATATCTCTTGCTACCTTTCTGCATATAGACCCGATCTCACGTTCCAGATTCCTGACACCAGCCTCCTTAGTATAGTGATTTGTGACATCAAGGATGGCCTCATCAGAAAATCTGATGTCATCTGGGGTCGTCCCGTTTTCTTTGATCTGTCTAGGCACCAGGTAACGTTTAGCTATCTGAAGCTTTTCCTGATCAGTATATCCTGGCAGTTCTATAACCTCCATCCTGTCCCTTAGAGGAAAAGGTATCGGATCTATCAAGTTTGCAGTGGTAATAAAAATAACCTTGGAGAGATCAAAGGGTACATTCAGATAATGATCCTGAAAAGAAAAATTTTGCTCTGGATCCAGAACCTCGAGCAGTGCTGACGAAGGATCCCCCCTGAAGTCTGTACCTATTTTATCGACCTCATCTATCATAAATACAGGGTTGTTAGAGCCAGCGTGCTTTATGCCCTGAATAATCCTGCCTGTCAAAGTAAAAGGGTTGCTTTGTATTCTTGACAAGTGCCGAAGATAAAAGTAAGCTTTGATATATCATAGTAAAATTTCCGTTCCGTGGAGGAAGATATGGGTAATAATTCCCCGGCTTCTTTTAAAGGACAGTTTCTCATGGCCATGCCTTTATTGGCTGATCTTATTTTTTATCAGACCGTTACTTGTATTTGTGAGTATACTCAAGCAGGTGCAGTGGGTGTCATCGTAAACCGGGTTCATCCTTCCCTGACCGGAAAGGATATTTTTGATGAGCTTGCAATGGAGTGTATATCAGGCGCAGAATCTATTCCAATCCATATTGGTGGCCCTGTTCATA
>CAZVAH010000234.1:0-3566 GCA_964625035.1 uncultured Bacteriovoracaceae bacterium
CCTAAAGGATGTATCAAAGAGCGATGTAGGCAAGCGAAAGAATCCCTCATCCCGAGAATATTTCCATCCTTGGTTGTGCCTGCCACACAGGCATGGAGGTTTGTATGAAGGTTTTGATTACAGGTGTTGCCGGGTTTATTGGTTTCCATCTTGGCCGGAGATTATTAAAAGATGGCATAGATGTCGTAGGCATAGATAATCTCAATGCCTATTATGATCCCAAATTAAAGCAGGATAGGCTGTCTATATTAAAGGAATTTTCAGGATTTAACTTTCATAAGATAGATATAGTAGATAGGGATGCTATCTTAAAAATATTTAAAGATGATACATACGATGTGGTAGTGCACCTGGCTGCTCAGGCAGGGGTAAGATATAGTATAGAAAACCCGTATACCTATATAGATTCCAATGTAGTCGGTTTCATAAATATACTTGAAGGGTGCAAGCAGGCGGGTGTAGGCCATCTGGCATTTGCATCATCTTCTTCTGTATATGGTGCAAATAAAAAGATGCCCTTTTCTGTGCATGATAATGTGGATCACCCAATCTCTTTATATGGGGCTACAAAGAAGGCAGGTGAGTTAATGGCTCATACCTATTCCAGCCTTTATTCTCTGCCATGTACGGGACTGAGGTTTTTTACAGTATACGGACCATGGGGAAGACCTGATATGGCCCTTTTTAAGTTTACAAAGGCAATACTTGAGGACCTGCCTATAGATCTGTACAATTATGGCGAGATGACGCGTGATTTCACCTACATAGATGATGTAATAGAAGGGGTTGCTAGAATAATGAACTCACCACCCAAGCCCAATCCTTCCTGGGATGGAAACCATCCTGATCCTTCCATAAGTTATGCCCCATATAGGATATACAACATAGGTGGTTCTCGCCCGGTTGAGCTGATGTATTTTATAGATGTTCTGGAAAAAGCATTGGGTAAAAAGGCAGAAAAAAATATGCTCCCACTGCAGGCAGGTGATGTTATTACTACCTGTGCTGATGCAGATGATTTAGAGTTAGCAGTTGGATTTCGCCCTGAGACTCCGTTAGAGACAGGAATAGTATCTTTTGTTAAGTGGTATAAGTCTTATTATAGGATTTGACCAACGTCTTTCAAAACCATCTCTGAAGGCAGATCCCTTTCCAGAATAAAGCTGATTATCTTATCCTGATAGTTGGACTCACCTCCATCAAATTCTATGCCTAATTGTGTCTTTTGTAAAACACTATCCTTTCGTACAGCCCTTACAGTCCCTTTTAGTTCTATCACCCCAGATGGCAATTCTAACTCGATGCTAGGTATCCGCATACCCTGTATAAAGGGAATCTCTCCGTTCAGGACCTCGGTACCTATCCCCTCTATACTTATATCCCACACAAATAGCCTGATCTTCTGAGAGCTTATGGGGTGAATAAGATGTGCTAGTATAGGCTCTTGGCCTGTTACAAAGTATCTTAAAACACTACGACGGCTTACATACTTGATTTCAGTAGGCCAGCTTACCTCTACTATATTTTTCACTATATCGAGGATTTCTGCATAGAACAATAGGACATCTATCCCCTTAAAGAGATAGAATGGATAAATAACTCCTGGCTGTGGTTGGAAGGGCAATTGTACCTCCGAGATCCTCACTATCCTTAAAACCATGTTATTTTTCTGCGGCCTTAGATAGAAAAACTCGGCAGGTATAGCCTTTTGCTTGTGTATCATAAGCATATCACCACACCCTCTTGACCATCTCTTTATCTCATTGAATATATGTAAGGCTTCATCCCTATCCATAATTATTCTGCCGGTATCATCAGCCTGCAATTCAGAATATGCCTCTATGGGTGTGTCCGCAGGAGAAAAATCTATACCTGCTCTGGATGGAACACCAGGGCCTAAATATGCTATTCGCCCCTTTATGGATGTAGCAATTACCTTCCCTTGTTTTTCTAGTGTTTCTATAAAGATCTCTTTCCCCTCTTGAAGCAGTGAAAACCCCTCTGTGACTAAGACCCCCAGACCCCCTATAGATATGTTCAGTACAGGTAGTCTTATAAACTGGGAGCCTATTCTTGCCGTGGCATAAAGGTCTTTCCAATTTAAGATACGCTCCCTTTTGGACTCTCTTTTTTCCATATATAGTATCATCGGAAGTTTGTAATGCAAAACTTTAGTCCCTTAAGTAGTGCGCAAAAGATCTCTCTCACGTTTTCTTATTCTATTAACAATAACAATCTACAGGCTATTGCCCTAATCCTTTAGGCAACAGTCTGCAGATTCTTGTTTTATGACAGGAAATCTAGAGCTCAGTAACAACACATCTATAACATCTGAAAACTATTCGCCAGAGCTTCTAATTTCCTGTGAATTTAGGAGGCCTCTTTTCTAAGAAGGCCTTTAGAGTTTCTGCCATGTCATCTGACGGTAGGATCATAGCGCTTCGGGCAGCCACGTACTCTAATCCGTCAGCTATGCTTTTCCCCCTGCAATAGTTGAGCACTCCTTTTGCACCCTGTACTGCCAGCGGAGAATTCTTTGCTATCTCCAGGGCCATCTCATATGCTCCCTTTAGTAGAGATTCCTTGTCAGGAAACACCTCGTTTACCAGGTTTACCTCTTTGGCACGGTGAGCATCTATGAACTTTGCCGTGAATGCCAATTCCCTGGCAATTCCCTGACCTACAATATGTGGCACGCGCTGCAGGCTTCCTACATCAGCAACAAATGAGACAGCGGCCTCGCGAAGTGATATCTTTGCATCAACAGAAGCAAGGCGAATATCGCAGGCAGACCCAAGGTCAAGAGCTGCACCTATACAATAGCCATGGAAGGCACAGATTACTGGCTTACTGCACTTCTCAACACAAGAAATGGAATCCTGAAGGGGGAAAACAGACTTGAATAGTTTCTGCTTGGCGCCTGCGCTCATGTCCCAGTCTTTCATTGTAGGGAGCTCTGGTGCCATACCTATGAGATCTATCCCTGCACAAAAGTCTTTGCCCTGCCCTGCTATTATGGCAACTAATATGTCATCATCGGTATCTATGTCAGCAAATATGGGTATAATCTCTTTCCATGCATCAGGACCCATTGCATTTTTCTTTTCAGGCCTGTTGAGGTAGACCCAGGCGATATGTTCTTTCTTTTCTACCTTGTAAAACTTGTATGGAGTAGCCACAATTTTTTACCTCCCTTATAATTAGGCTAATCTATATAGATTAATATGTGATGGCTTGCTTGTCAAATATATTAGCTTTGTATGTGTTAGCAAAACAATTATATCTCTTCTGGCAGTTGGCCTATGGAGTGACCTTGCTAGCCATCCTGATCCCATTAAAGATAGCCTGATTTGCTGCCTTTTAAATAATATAGTTTGTAGTAAATAGTATTTGTTGTAAAATACAATAAAAAGCCATGTACGGAGGCAAATATAAAAGATAGGGGCTACATCCATATATACACAGGAGATGGCAAGGGTAAGACCACGGCAGCCTTAGGGTTGGCCCTGCGTGCTTCAGGTATGGGCTTAAAGACCTACATTGTGCAGTTTATGAAGGGTAGGCCC
>CAZVAH010000235.1:0-3539 GCA_964625035.1 uncultured Bacteriovoracaceae bacterium
GATAATTTCTGCATACCGAGTTCATATGCCTTTCAATGGATCGAACTCAGCGTTGAAGAACTTATTGAATCTCAAAGACTGAATATGTGGCGAAAAGACATGGATGCGGAAATAAAGGCTCAATCCTTATATTCCGATTTGATGACGCAAGAAAATATAGAAAAGAGAAAAGATCATATCGGATTTATTGTCTCCCCATTGACAAAGACACAGTTTGTCCCTGATTCAATCCTTTTTTATGGCAATCCGGGGCAACTGATGCATGTTATTCAAGCCCTAAGTTATGAAGGTAAACACCTTATACAATCACCGTTTAACGGATATGGCGAATCATGCATAAAGGGGGCTTTGATGCCATTTCTGACAGGGAGGCCAGAGGTTGTGCTTCCCGGAGGAGGAGACAGGGCATTTTCATTCACAACAGAGGATGAAATAGCGATTGGTATTCCTGGGCCTATCCTGTTTGATGTGGATGAAAATCTTTTTAAGACAGGACAGATATTCAACCTGGGTCAGCCAATCAAGACCGTCCTCCCAATACATCTAAATGAAAATATCTTGCCGGGATGGGTTTACCTCAAGAAGAGACTGGCCAAACCTACATAACTGATGTCGACAACTGTATCGAGTGTATGCGTGTCTGCCCTGTGGGGAGCCGATCGAATAAGATCAGGCCCAAAAGGATAGTCCCCCAAAAGACCGGAGGCACTGGCTAAGGTCTCAGACATAGGATGTATTCGTTATGGTTAACTATCCCCTTTCAGGGGGTGCTATGTATGTTCCATTGGTATAAAAATTCCTGCTTGAGGTTAGATGCTAGAGGTTATATTATAAAGATTGTCATTTGCATGGGCAGGTAGCGGCTATATAAAGTGGTAAGGGCTAGTATATATTCCTGAATAGGGTGCTTTGATATGGAAAAGGCAGAAGTAATAGTAGATGGTATATATCTTATTGGCGGTGCGAACATCTCATACCCTGAGGATGCCGCAGTATTTATTGTGGATTTCGGTGGGGAATTGGTCATGATAGACTCTGGGGCTGGTAGCAGCTTTGATATACTGGTGAAAAATATCGAGGAAGTAGGCCTTGATCCTCAAACAATATCAACCTTGATACTGACTCACTGCCATATTGATCACATAGGCTCTGCACCTTATTTCAGAAATAAATTTGGCTGCACGCTTATAGCTCATAACCTTGATGCAGATGCCATTGAACAAGGTGATTCGAGGCTCACTGCAGCCTCACTGTACGGGACGACCTTCCCTCCGACCCCTGTGGACACAAGGCTTAGGGGTGAGATTGAGATCATGACCTTTGGGGATGAAGAACTTCACTGCATTCATACGCCCGGACATACACCTGGTTCTATATCCTTATATCTTGACAGGGCAGAAAAAAGGATACTCTTTGGCCAGGATATTCACGGGCCATTCAGCCCAAATTTCAGGTCTGACATCGAAAAATGGAAAGAATCTATGAAGAAACTTCTTGACCTAGAGGCTGATATCCTCTGTGAGGGACACTTCGGGATCTTTCGTTCAAAAGATAAGGTTAAAAGATATATTGAAGGCTACTTGAGACAGTATTCATGAAGGGGCATACAGGATCTGATCTTCATTTTTGTGTTTAAATAACAAGGCAGATAAAAAGGCATTTGCAATATAAATATGAATTGATGGAGGTATAAATGAAGATACTTAAGATAGTCCTTTACATAATTGTGATCCTGATATTGGTTTGTGTGGGGACATATTTAGTCCTTCCTAAGGGCCCGAGGGATCTTATGAAATTTAATGATCCATATCGTGTTCAAAGAAACTCTGTAATAGCAAAGGAATATATGGCCTCCACCGGCACCCCCTGGGCAACAAAGGCAGCCCTTGACACCCTGAAAAAGGGAGGAAATGCCTTTGATGCCGGCATGGCCGCCTTATTGGCCTTGAATGTCACATACCCGGAGGCTGCAAGCTTTCCATCGGTTGCCCCAACTCTGATCTATGATGCGAAAAATCGTGAAATATGGAGCTATTGTGGGGTTGGGACAGCCCCGAAAAAGGCGACAATAGAATTGTTCAAGTCTGAGGGATATAAGACCATGCCTACGTTGAGTATACTCGCGCAGCTTGTCCCATCCTCTCCGGACGCTATTATCGCCATCCTTGAGAAATACGGGACCATGAGTTTTGAAGAGATTAGCCAAGAGGCAATACGTCTCGCCTCCAAGGGCTTTCCAATCCACTCAATGATGCTCAATCATCTAGATTTATCCCTTATTGAGCGGATTGGGTTCAGATTAATGATGCCCTATAATGTCAAGGTCTACCTCAAAGGCAGGTGGTGGAGGCCGCTTTACCATAAAGACCGATTTACACAACCTGACCTTGCTAAAACACTTCAGGCCATGGCTAGGGCAGAAGAAGAGGTAATTAAGGCAGGCGGGTCAAGGTCTGAAGGATTAAAGGCAGTGCGCGATTACTTCTATAAAGGCCCGATTGCCGATGCCATTGTAAACCTGCACAACAAGGAAGGTGGGCTGATTACAAAAAAAGACTTAGAAGACTACACAGGATACTGGGAAAACCCTCTCAGAGGTGAATTCAAGGAATATACGATCTATGCCAATCGCACATGGTGCCAGGGGGCTGTGGTGCCAATGACCCTGCAAATCCTGGATGGTATTGATCTAAAGCCCATGGGGCACAACTCACCAGAATATATAAATACCCTTATTCAGGCAATAGATCTGGCAATGGCAGACAGAGAGGCGTATTTTGGCGATCCTGCCTTTGTAGATGTGCCTGTCAAAACCCTTCTCGATAAAGACTATGCTGCTTCCAGGCGAGCGGCCATGACACCTGGCCAGGCCTTTAAAGAAATGCCGGCCTCGGGTGATGTTGCCAGATTCAAAGGGGGTGACAAAGGTAAACAGGATGGCTATGAGAAGACAGCCCTTGCATCAAAAAATACAAGGCCTTCTCATGGGTTTATTAAGAATATCGATACAAGCTACCTTGCTGTAACCGATAGATGGGGCAATTCAATATCCCTGACTCCAAGTGATTTCCCCCAATCGCTCATGATCCCCGGGACAGGGCTTTGTCTTGGGATAAGGATGACACAATTCAGGCTTGACGAAGAACACCCAGACGCACTAATGCCGGGAAAAAGGCCAAGGATCACCCCTAATGCTAGTATGGTCACAAAAGATAATAAGCTTTTTATGACCTTTGGAACACCAGAGGGGGATCAGCAACCTCAGGCCCTTGTCCAGGTATTTCTCAATCTTATTGTGTTTGATATGGACATCCAAGACGCCATTGATGCACCGAGATTTAGCTCTAAAAATTTCCCGAACTCGTTCTCCCCACATGAATACAAGCCAGGGATGGTCGTTTTAGAAAAGAGCCTGTATGATAAAGTGGGTGCTGCCTTGGAAAAAACGGGTTATAAAGTTGAAATGGTTGATGACTGGTATTATGAAATGGGTGCTGTGTGTGCCATTGTAAAAGATCCTGAGAAAGCAACGCTTATCG
>CAZVAH010000236.1:0-3479 GCA_964625035.1 uncultured Bacteriovoracaceae bacterium
CTCTGAAGATGATGCAAGCGAGCTTTCCATCTTTATCTTGCTCATCAGAGATATATGTGTATATTTTTGCCCCCGTGACACCTTAAGCACTAACGGGAATATTAACTCCTCAGGGGGTGAGACAAATAACAAGTCTCCCATACCAACGGGGATGACCTGTGTTTCAACTATATAATTTCCATACAGGACAAATCCTTTCCCCTGCTTATACTTATGGGAGGAGATATCCTCAGCAAGATAATACCTGGCCTTTACATCAATGTCTTCAACTCTCAAACACAAAGCTTGGTCATTATGATGCATCATGGATGCATCAGAGCCTTTTACATAATCACCCTTTGTAGAAGCCAGGTATTCACCGAGCACCTCTTTACATAGTCTATAGTCGGTATTGCAAAAACCCTGCATGCCGCACATAGCCCGAAGATAGGACGCACAGTTGATCCCCGGCGCCCTGGTGAGTCCTGATACAATAACTTCCTCCCACGGCTCCATTTCAGGAGAACCCTTCTTTGATTCCCTGAATAAGCCACCTGGGTTTATAAAGGCCTGGTCTATAAGGGTCAAATATCTATTAATGCACTTCCTTAGATGAGTATCATCTCCATACAATGCATTTGGATTGATATCGAGCCTTTTCCCAGGGATGAGACTTTGAACAGTACCTATATTACGCATACCGAGTCTGTCCGGGATGGTGACATCTATAGACCGCAGCAGGGGTTTAAGGGTATGTTCCCAAAACGGGGCTGTCACCAAAAATGGAATAAAATCTCTCCATTTCTCCTCACTGCCCCCTTGTGGAAATGTATCTATCCACAGGCATGAGAATCCTTTGGTAGCAAGTAATGCGCATGCTAAAAGTCCTGACAGCCCTTCACCTGATCCAGCTATATCATAAGTTCTTTTCATAAAGATTCAATTCCACCTTCATTTACTATCTTCAGACCCATATTTGATAGCATAGCTGCTGCCACACCAATACCCTTTGTCCACTTACCAGACATCCTTACCATATGCACCCCACAAGAGGGGCTGTCCTCTTTTAAGATAGCCTTTTTGGCATTTAAAATCCTGGCTATATTACAGGTTTGCTGACCCCCTTTTATAAAATTTTCAGTGACATCTTCTCCCTCTGAATTTAGCAGTCGAGCTCTTCCCTCAAGCACATCCCTGCCATCTCCACCAATTAGATCAGAAGGCGGCCTGGGGGTAGGAAGCCCACCTAACTGTTCCGGGCATACAGGTATTGGTAAGATATTCATATCCTCAGTAAAGGTGGTGCTATCTTTTGACTTCCCATCATATCTGCATGCAATCCCTAACAGGCAAGCACTTACTAAAACAGGCTCCTTTATATGAGAACAGGGGTCAGGGATCAGGGGGTCAGCATTGAACGGGCTGATACCTGCATCGGCCTGTTCAGAGGAACGGGCCCTACTCATCCCGAGAATATTTTCACCATTGGTTGTGTCCGCCCTGCGGACATGACCGTCTATATGTCTAACAGGGGATTCACCATGCACTGATCCTGCTCCTTTTTCAACCCATCAACGAATACCTTTCTATCTACAATCTTAAGTCTACCTTGAGCAAATAGCTGTATGGCCTTGGGATATATCTTATGCTCCAGACGTAAGATCCTTTTTTGCAATATTTCTTCTTTATCATCAGGATACACCGGGACAACTGCCTGGATGATTATTGGACCAGTGTCAACGCCTTCGTCTACAAAGTGCACTGTGCAACCAGAGAATCTTACCCCATGATCTATGACCTTCTGTCTTACGCCAAGACCCGGGAATGAGGGAAGTAGCGCAGGATGTATATTCATAATCTTTCCTGGAAAGTGCCTCAAAAATTCAGGAGTAAGGACACGCATAAAGCCTGCGAGTGTTACTAAATCCGTATCAAAATCCTTTAAGATCTTTACAAGCTCCATATCAAACTGTTTTCTATCTGAGAAATCTTTACTGGGTATTACCCTCGTGGGTATGCCTTTATCCCCTGCCCTTGTAATGGCAAAGGCACTGGCGTTATCACTTATAACTACAACAACTTTGCCATCTATATCACCTTTTGAGCAGGCATCCATTACGGATTGAAGATTAGTACCACTGCCTGATACCAGCACTCCGATATTTATCATTCCAAACTACTCCTTATCCGAGGATGACAGAAGGCTGCCCTGATTTGCGCTGTTCAATATGCCCTATAATAGAAACACTCTCCTTGAGCCCCTTTAATCTTATAAGCACATCATCTGCTTCTTTTGGCGAAACAATAAGGATAAGCCCAATGCCCATATTGAATGTCCTATACATCTCAGTCTCAGAAATATCTCCTATCTTCTGGATGAGTCTAAATATGGGGGGAGCCTCCCATGATTTTTTGTCGATAACCGCACAAGCCCTCTTGGGTAAGATCCTGGGGATATTATCTATAAACCCACCACCTGTAATATGCACTATACCCTTTATCTTAAAATCCCTAACCAGATTAAGTACACTCTTTACATAAATACGTGTGGGTGTGAGGAGCTCTTCTGCCAGAGGCCTGCCCAGGTCTTCCACATGGGAATCAATATCCATCTTTGCAATATCAAAAAACACCTTTCTCACCAAAGAAAACCCATTACTATGAAGACCAGAGGAGTGAAGACCTATGATTATATCCTTTCTTGTAACCCTGGAACCATCTATGAGGTCTTCACTATCCACAGCGCCAACACCAAAGCCTACCAGCTCGTACTCATTTTTACCATAAAACCCTGGCATCTCCGCTGTTTCCCCACCAACCAGGGCACATCCAGCATCTTTACACCCCTTTGCTATACTGGATATGATGATTTTGGATCTGTCTATGTCAAGGACTCCTGCGGCTATATAGTCCAGGAAAAACAAGGGCTGGGCGCCCTGGACAATAAGGTCATTTACAACCATGGCCACAAGATCTATACCAACACCTTCGTGGTGATCTGCCATAAATGCTATCTTCAGCTTTGTGCCTACACCATCTGTGGAGGATATCAGTATCGGGTCTTTATAATTAGTTGAATCAAATCTAAAAAGGCTGGCAAAGCCTCCTACCTCACCAATGACTTCAGGACGAAAAGTGGATCGAATAATGGGTTTTATGGTATCTATAAAACGATTCTGCTTATCTATATCAACACCAGCTTTTTTATACGTAACTCCCATCGATACACCTCAAAACTAATCGCACGCAATCTACTACATGAGAAGTGAATAGTAAATAGTGAATAGTAAATAGTGAAGAGTGAAGAGTAAAGAGTGAAGAGTAAAAAAAGTTTTGGGTGTTGGGTATGAAAAAGTGTTGAGTGTTCCGGTTGGGTTTTGAGTGAATAAATTCTCAGAATGTACGGGCGGGTGTAAGTCAAATAACGGGCAGGAGAAAATCCCCCTTTGAAGAAGTTTCAGGACGAATCCCCCCTTCAAAGGGGGATTTTTTCTAGGCCC
>CAZVAH010000237.1:0-3421 GCA_964625035.1 uncultured Bacteriovoracaceae bacterium
GGTTCCTACCTGGTATATTTTGTACCCCATATATGCTGCAATCCTGCTATCGCACTCCACGAACATGTTCTTATCTATGGCACTCTGAATTATGCTCTCCAAGAGGCCTACCACAAAGGTCTCGATCTTCATGATATAGCCTTCGTACATGTATGGCGATAGACCCAGTTCATTACCGCGCAATAGATGCATCAGGAAGTCGTCCCGCTTATAGAAATCTATGGCATTGGACCACATCCTTGCTAACTTGATAATAGGATCATCTTCATCATCAAGGTCTATCTTAAGGGACCTTTTTAGATGCTCTATTTCTCGGTCTATTACGCCGGCAATAAGATCATCCTTGGAGCTAAAATATTGATACAGCACTGACTTGCCCAACCGTGTCTTTTTTGCAATATTATTCATGGTGGTGCTTTTTACGCCATCGCGTGCAAATAGGTCCTTTGCAATATCAAGTATCAATCCCATTGTTATATCATGCCCTCTGGCCATGGTTTTGTTTTACCGTAAAATATTTATCATGTCAATTAGGACTAGCTAAAAACAATGCCTCGGTTGGAACAGTGAAATAGTTGTGAAATGTTAAACTAATCCAAGCTCAATCTGATAGGGCCAGCCTTTCCAGCAAGGGTAGCAATCTCTTCTGGTATATTAAATCCCAGTTATATTCCCTCAAAACTTTTCGATACATACCCATCACATTAGACTTACCAAATGCTATGATCTTATCAGCAATTTCTTCAGGTGTATCCTTTAGGTCAAACATACAGGCCCCATAATTACAAATCTCTCTAAATGGCGCTATATTAGAACATACAATAGGGAGCCTCAATATACCTGCCTCTAAAATAGGAATGCCAAACCCCTCTTGAGTGCTAGGCATGAACAGGATATCTGATATAAGATAAAGGTCTTTAATTATATTTCTATCCACCGCTAAATGGTGATGATCTTCTGATATATACTCAGTCATGAAGATTATATTATCAGCCACCCCTTCCTGAATTGAGAGATCCTTCAATTTGCGATAGTACTCGATAAAAGATGTCTCATGTGGATCATGTGCTGCAGTAAGAAGGAGAATTGCATTAATCCCCTTTTTCTTTATGGCCTTTATAACCCCTATAGAGAGTTCTATGTTTTTTCTCGGATGCAGTCTGGAAGGTTGGATCATGATCAAATCTGCATCTGATAATCTTTTATCCTTTATTAACCTTCCTGCCGTGGGCCCAAGTTGGAGGAAATCTGACGGGAATATACCATTGGGAATAACATGGAGGCCATCATCTGATCCATACAATCTTCCAAAGTATGATCTTCTGAATTCTGATATGCACACATAACAGATATCAGGGTTTCTTTTCTTGAGGATGAGCCATGGTTCCTCATCTATATACCCTGGACAACTTTCATAAAGGTATGGGGAATCGTGATTCCAGCTTATGACCTTTATATTACCTCTGGCTACAATTCGGTGTATAGCATAGGTAAGAGGGAGATTATAAGGCATGGTAAGGATATTGTGAGCTATGAGTATATTGAATGGCTTTAATGAAGATTCCAAGAATTCCACTATGTTCCGAATATCTGGTTCTATAATCTCAAGGCTGCCTGTTTTTTTCAAAACCTCATGCAACTCATTTATACGGGGACTGGTAGAACTCAGCATTGGGTTTATCTCTATATCGATATACGGAGAAAACTGCCCTCCACTGCCTGCCAACACCTTTACATTATGATGATATCTTCTAAGGAGATCGGCCTGTTGCCCAACAACAATCTCTGCCCCCCCTACAACAGGCGGACAAGAATAGTGACATATAGCTATATTCATAATCCTACCTAAAAATTACCTCTTAAATGTATTTATAAGATTAAGAAGCTCCTTTTCTGCTACCTCATAAGAAAAATATTTCTTCCCCAATCTATAGTTGAATCGAGTCATTTTCGCTCTTTTCCCTTTATCTTGTAAGATAACATCTATTTCATCTATAATCTCTTTTGTAACAATATCATCCATAGCAATGACATTAAACCCCTTTGGTTCTATATCAGTTACATATATAGAGTATCTGTTTACTACTATAGGGTTCCTATAATAAATGGCTTCCAAAAATGCATTACCAAAACCTTCAAAAGAAGATGGGTATGTAATAAGGTCTGCACATTGATATACATCTTTCATAGTATATAATTTCTGCCCCACAGCATTGGCCCCTCTGCCTTGAGCTACTATAGGCTCAATATCTACCAGTTTAACATCATTCTTTTGAGCGTATTGGATTATCTTTGATCTATATTCATCCCCTTCATCCCCGGAACCATGAGATAAGACCAAGGTGGAATTTTTTAGCCCAAGTCCGCCCACTATCTCTATGGCCTTTTCAATGCCCTTTCTTGCTACAATCCGCGTCGGTTGCAGTATAAAGATATTATCTTCTTCAAGGTACACATCATCTCTCAACTTTTTTGTATATTCATCAGGGCTACCAGGCGGATTCGCAAAGTCATATACATTTGGGATAATGGTATTGCTAATCCCTCTTCTATGGCTCAATTGTATAGAGCCCTGGGAGTTTATAACCACATGCCTTATAGATGGCAGGTCAGGGGGAAACGCCATGAGCAAGTAATCTTGAATAGAGCTAACTAAAAACCGCTTCCTTTCCCACGAAAAATCATGGTGGTGTGCTATCGTGGGTATACCTGTTTCTGCAATGAATTCTGTTATGGCCATGCCAAGGGGTATGTTCATGGGTATAGCAAGCACATTTTCTGGTATGATAAGGTCTATATCGTAGACCTTTACAAACTCTCTAATCTTGGCCTTTATGTAACGCCTCAGCCGATGTATCTCCTCTGCTATATGAGACGATCTTATAATCCTTCCAAACACCTCATCTTGAATCTGTTTTATCTCGGGGTGGTTAAAGTGAAATTCTTCTGCTAAAAATGACCTGTCATCTGGCCTGTCTATCTCTCCTGCCATGTAAAAACAGCTGAAACCATTCCTTTCCAGACAATGGGCCCATTTCCCTATCTCCAGGGATACGCCATCTGTACCCGCGATCCTGGTACTTATTATCCCTATATTTCTTATATTGTGACTACTGCCAGAATTTTTCATAGTATCTCCAAATATTTTTGAATAATGATATTATATTAATATTCATATGAGTGCAACCAAAGTGAGAGTTTTGACTTCCGATCATTTTTTGTTCTACGATATTGTATTCTACGGGTGGCATAACATAATTATATCTCTTGCCCCTAATATCTTCTCAGATAGAAAAACATAATGCGGCTAAAGAGAGAGTGCTCACACATCTTCCGCAAAATTGTGTGTCTTACAAACACATACCTCGTAATCTCTTCTCACATTTTCTTCTAGTATCTCTGCGGTATATTCTATATCTTC
>CAZVAH010000238.1:0-3358 GCA_964625035.1 uncultured Bacteriovoracaceae bacterium
CCTCAATCCCATCTCCAGTCTTACATGAAACCTCGAGGATCTTAATCTCCGGGTTAAGCCTATGGGCCCTTTCTTTCATAGCAACCATATCAAATTCTGTATACCCCAGGAAGTCTATCTTATTTACTACCAGCACATCACATACTGTAAACATAAGAGGGTATTTTAAAGGCTTGTCATCTCCTTCTGGCACGCTTAAGATCATGGCATTCTTTACTGCGCCTGTATCAAATTCCGCAGGGCACACAAGATTGCCCACATTTTCTATAATGACAAGATCAAGTTCTTCTAGATCCATCTCTTTTAATGCCTCGTTTACCATCGGGGCATCCAAATGACAAAAGCCACCCGTCCTTAACTGAACAGCAGGAATCCCCTCTTTTATCACCTTTTCTGAATCTACCATGGAGTCTATATCTCCCTCAATCACTCCAATCTTAAATTCACCTTTGAGCCTGCGGATTGTATGCAATATCAAGCTTGTCTTCCCCCCCCCAGGAGAAGCCATGAGATTTAACATGAACACCTTGTTTTTGTACAATATCTTTCTTAGATCATCTGCAAAATTCTTGTTGTCAGAAAGTATCTCTTCTTTCACCTCTATAAGCTTTATCTCTCCCATCATATAACCTCTATGCTATTAATATAAAATTCTCGTCCCGAAACGAGCGTAACTTCATCTCCCCCACACTCAGGGCACCTTGGTTTTCCGTTTTTTTTTATATTAACCTGAAAAGAATGGTCGCATTCCTTACACTGAACAACTACAGGCGTCCTTTCTATATTAAGCCTTGCCCCTTCTGCTATGGTGTCTTTACTCAAGTAATCAAAGTAGCGCTGAACCCATTCGTTCACCAGATCACTCAGCTCCCCTATCTTAAGACTGACACTCAGCACCTTATTAACATTGTTTGCCTTTGCATGTTTCAAAACAATATTAAGGATGCTCTCTGTTATAGGAAGTTCATGCATTCATTATTAGCCACACTCTATCTTATCAAAAATAAAGCCCTTTTTATCATTTGGCAATCCCCCTGTCAAGCACCCTTTTTGTTTGCTTTTTAACAAAATAATAATGTCTCCTCCAAAATTGGATCTTGACATTAGATTTTCTATCAGTATAGATTCCCATTCTTCAAATATCTTTTGGGGGGGTAAAATGTTAAGGACAAAGGAACTACAAAGCATCAAAGACATCCTCATTGAAATGAAAAAGGAGATCTTGGAAACCCTGCAAGAAAGGGTTAAGTCCAGCAATATAAATGAACAAAGAGAAATAGGCGATGTGTTTGATGACGCCGATCTTGAGCAATCAAGAGAATTTAATATCCTCCTTACTACCCGAGAAAAGCAAAAAGTGCAACAAATAGATGCAGCTTTACAAAAAATGGATGCTGGTGAATACGGCCTTTGCGAGGAATGTGACGAAGAGATCCCTATTGGGCGCTTAAAGGTTTTGCCTTTTGCTACCTTATGCGTTAAATGCAAGTCTAAACAAGAAAGCATAGAAGGCCCAAGTATTGTCTCCATAGAAAAAAAAGGTTGAATTAATGGCTCACCGGGTAGAGGTCGGCTTAAAGACAGGCCTCTTAGATGCACGCGGCAAAAGGATAAAAAAACAAATAAAGCGTGCATTCCCTCATGAAATAGAGATAACAGATGTTGTATGTTTAGATGTATACAACATCGACGCCCGTAACATCGATGAGTTTTGGCTCGAAGAAGCCTTTTGTGACCCGGTAATACAGGACATCGCTATAGACCAACCCCTTACTAAGGATTTCGACTGGTACATAGAGGTAGGTTATAGACCTGGCGTGACAGACAATGTAGGCCACAGCGCTTCTCATGCCTTAAAATTGATATCCGGCCATATTATAGATGTGTATTCTGCCAAGGTATATCTCATTAAGGGGCCCTTAAATAGAGATCTGGTTGAAAGGATTGCCCTTGAATCTCTTGGAAACACCCTTATTCAAACCTTTCGGATCTTTCATTTAAGGGATGTATCTAATGGTATTCCCCCACATATCCCAAAGGTAGAATATCTACCCGCAAAAGAGGGGGCTTCTGTAGAAGAGATCTCTCTTGAAATATCTGATAAAGGACTGTTGGATATCTCTAAAGATAGGGTTCTGGCCTTAACCCTTGAAGAGATGAGGGCCATACAAAGATACCTGCAAACCCCTCAAGTCTTAGACGAAAGAAGGAAGCTCTCTTTAGGTTCTAAGATTACAGATGTAGAATTAGAGGCGCTAGCTCAAACATGGTCTGAACACTGTAAGCATAAAATATTTAATGCACGCATAACCTATGAAGCATCAGGAAAAAAGGAGGAAATTGACTCCTTGTTTAGAACATATATCCAAGGAGCAACAAATGAAATTAGAAAGAGAAAAAAAGATCAAGATGTATGCATTAGCGTCTTTACCGACAATGCAGGGGTAATACAATTTAATAAGGACTATAATCTTGTCTTTAAGGTGGAGACACACAACTCACCATCAGCCTTAGACCCTTATGGCGGCGCACTTACAGGCATAGTTGGTGTAAACAGGGATCCATTTGGTACCGGGCTCGGGGCAAAACTCATCTTCAATACAGATGTGTTCTGTTTTGCCTCTCCTTTTTACAACAAAAAACTTCCAAAAAGGATTCTGCACCCAAGACGAATCTTCGAAGGCGTCAGGGAAGGGGTGGAACATGGGGGAAACAAGTCCGGAATCCCCACCATAAACGGTTGCATTGTATTTGACGAGCGATACTTAGGTAAACCCTTGGTATATTGCGGGACGTGTGGGCTAATGCCTGCAGAGATAAATGGTAAGCCATCCCATAGAAAGGAGATCAAGCCGGGCGATTTGGTCGTAATGTCTGGGGGCCGGATAGGAAAGGACGGCATACATGGGGCAACATTCTCTTCCGAGGAATTGCATGAAGAATCTCCTACTTCTGCAGTACAAATAGGAGACCCTATCACTCAAAAACGGCTCACAGACTTCTTACTTAGAGCAAGGGATCTGGGGCTGTACCGGGCTATTACAGATAACGGGGCAGGGGGGCTATCTTCTTCTGTTGGAGAAATGGCCTTGTTAAGTAACGGATGCAGAATAGACCTTGATAAGCCCCCTTTAAAATATCAGGGGTTACGCCCGTGGGAAATATTATTATCAGAGGCCCAAGAGAGGATGACCCTAGCTGTACAACAAGACAAGATAGGGGCATTCCTATCCCTGTCTGAACAAATGGACGTCGAATCAACAGTGATAGGTTCCTTCACTGATACTGGGTTCTTTCACTGTACATATGAAGGCAGGACTGTAGCCTATCTGTCCTTAAATTTTTTGCACGAAGGACT
>CAZVAH010000239.1:0-3309 GCA_964625035.1 uncultured Bacteriovoracaceae bacterium
TTTTATCAGTTGCAGCAATATCTTTTTTAGAAAGGGGAGCGTCTTTAGGGATTTCTTCTTCTGGGATAGTAAATACAGCCCTATGACCCATAGACGCAGTAAGCACAATCTTCATCCCTGTATTTTTTGGGGCTTTAAATGAAAATTTGCCGTCTTTGTCTGTCTTACCTTCCAGTAGCTTTTCGCCTTTTGTATCAAACACTTCTACAAGTGAGTTTACCACCTTTATCCCGTCGCTTAAGTAACTTTCTGTATATACAGTATCACCCTCTTTAAAGGCAAATGTGCTTACCTTATGAGCCATGGCCGGGGAATAAGATCCAATGGCAAGGATAATAGCAACGATAAGGATAACCCCCAATCCTATAGAGACAATATGTCTATTCCATGTCATAATCTACCTCCAATAGTTCAGGTTTGACCTTTTTCAAAAAGGCTATGCAGAATGCAGTTATTATACCCTCAATTACCATCACAGGTAGGTGAGCAAAAAGGATGAGTTTTGCAGGGGCTAGAAATGCATTTTCAGTAAGTATTAGAGATAGGGCAACAAGGATAGCACCCAAGGCAACAGAGGTAAACCCACAGGCAAACGCTGATATAGCTGAGACCCAGTTATCTCTACTTATCACAGCACCCCTAAAGATGTAGAAACATATCACTGCGGGTAGTCCCATGGTGGTGGTATTTACACCAAGCGTGGTAAGGCCACCAAACTGAAAGAGGATGGCCTGGAGGAGAAGTGCTATCATTATGGCTGGGAATGCGATCCAGCCAAGTAAGATGCCCATTAACCCGTTTAAGATAAGGTGGACACCAGATGGGCCTATAGGGACATGGATTAAGGATGCCACAAAAAAGGATGCCGAAAGTATTGCCACCTTTGGCATCCTATCATAATCTATCTTTTTGAGGCCAATAGCTACTCCAGCAACAGCAAATGCGGCCCCTGTTACCAAAACCGGGGCAGTGAGAATCCCTTCAGATATGTGCATGATATAATCTATCTCATCTCGTAAAATCTTACCCAGATAACTGCTCCAATCTCTACATCCTTACCACCAATCTTCCTCTCATCAGTATTGAGGGCTGCAAAACCCCACCATCCAGGCCTTGGTGCAGCATAGGTAAAGACTCCATTTTTATCAGCCTTTATAGTCTGTGTAACCATATAGTCATTTGGAGCGCTTACCTTACCATCTTCATTAAAGTATTCCACCTCTACCTCACAAAAAGGCACAGGCCGGCCATCTACCTTTACAATCCCTTGAAATACGTTTCCTGCGTAAAGCCCGTATGGTCTTGAAAGCGGTACGATCTCTGTCTTCAGGCCTATTTCACTATCCCATCCTTTTTCAAGATTATATGCGCTCACCACCACCTTTGTATAGTGGATGATATAGCAGTCTTCAGCCGGTTCCCAATATGGTTTTGGCTCCATATAAAACATATATATACCAGGTCTTTTAATCCTGTATTTGGCCTCCCAGGCCTTATGGTTCATGCTTATGGCAGGTTTTAAGGTATTGAGGATGTCTATCTTTTTACCATTTATAACAACACCAAATTCAGCAGGCCTTTCAAGGTCCATCCCACCCGCTTCAAATGGATGTGCAAACATAAGCCTTAGATCCACGATAGGTCTCTCACCGCCTGTAATCATCTGGTCTGAGGGTATTAGCATGCCAAAATGTGCACAGGCCATACCTGGCAAGAAGGTAGAAAAGACAATAATCATCAAGCAAAAGAACCATTTCTTCATCCTTAGATTCCTCCTTAATAATATTTTTTAAGTAACAAGATCCATTAATCCCTGATTAATTATCTCATAATATAGTAGAAACACAAGCATGGAATGGTCTTCTCTGTAACCAGTAGCACTTAAAGGATAATCGTATAGATTTGACATAGGCTTATCAGCGATCAGCATTTGGTCAAAAGACATTTTGTTTTGATTTATCTAAGGCTTTCTTGACTGCTCAGCGATATTTTACGATTTGATAATAGTCCAATTACGGACAATCCATCTTTTTGGGTTCACAACCCTTGCAAAAAGTTATATGTTTGATGTATATTTATATCGAATACTTTAGCTGGGAGGGGATGTGATTTCTCAAAAGTTGATCGAATTAATAGAGAAAAATGCAGATGAATTGACGAAGCGTTTAATGAAGGATCTTCTTACCAGAGAAGAGACAAAGCATTATCGTGAGCTACCAGAAGACCGTGTATATGAGCGTGTCCATGATGTGTATAGCAGGCTAGATTCCTGGCTCGGTGGTGATAAGGCCAAGACAAATATCAGGAAATACTATACTGAGCTTGGCGCGCAAAGATACAGGGAAGACATCCCTATACATGAAGTTATGATGGCATTTATGCTTATAAAGAGACATTTATGGTTATATGTAGTGGAAAATCAAATAATAGATTCTGTATATGAACTCCAGCGAGTGTTGGAGCTAAACAACCGTGTGGTCTTATTCTTTGACAGGGTTATATTCTTTGTAGCTATTGGTTATGAAGATGAGAGGGCTAAACAAGAAAAGGCATTAGACCGCGGTGGGCTTTTATCGAGGATCTTTAAGTCCCGCAAGTAATAATTCAGTTACAAAGGCACTGAGGCACAAAGGCACAAAGTAAAGACCTGAATAGTACAATATCTTAAGAGAACTCCTCAGTATTAGCCCTGGACTTATGGGCAGCTTACAGGGCCTTACTAATTTTATGGTTATTACTTTGTGTCTTGCAATCTTGTGCTTCACTGAATGATTACGTCTTAGGCTTTTTATGTCTCTTCGAGGTCAAACCCCACATCTATCTTGAATATGCGTCTTGCAGGCATCTCGATGAGCTCGATACCAAGCTTGCTTTTTATGTGGCTAATGATCTCTACACACCTTTTCCTACTGGGTGCAATTATAGTAAACCAGCAGTTTGGGCAGCCGGATCGTACATAGTTATGTGTTACTTCCGTGTATGAGTTTACCACCGAGGCGAATTCCTCTATCCTTTCAGGGGCTATGTCTGCAGCACATAGGGTAGAGTGCCACCCTATGGCCTTGGGATCTAGTACCCCCCCGATCCTGCGGATTATACCCTTTTGTTTGAGCACGGATACACGGTTTATAATCTCTTCTTCTGTAATCCCAATGGTATGAGCAATATTTTTATAAGGTCTTTCCTCAACAGGGAATTCCTTATTGATGATGTTGAGTATTTTCTTATCTATATTATCCATCTTCATACAAATCCCCATGGCCTACCGGCCACAACCAACGATGAGAAGGTTTTCGGGATGTGGGGTTC
>CAZVAH010000240.1:0-3305 GCA_964625035.1 uncultured Bacteriovoracaceae bacterium
TATTGTTTTTTGATAAAAATCTTTGTTGTATAATTAATGGTATATATGAAAAAAAGGTCGAAACGTATAGTATTTTTAATTATTGTTGGGGTAGCACTCTTTTATGGTGGCAAGACCATGGTAAAGGGCATGACCCCTGCGATAGGCATTCTAAATATAAAGGGGCCTATAATAGAGGCCACATCATATCTTGAATCAATTGATAAGTATAAGGATGACAACTCGATAAAGGCTGTTGTTGTTCGGATAGATAGCTCGGGCGGTAAAATAGGTTCTTCTCAAGAGATATATTCGGCTTTGCTCAAATTAAAGAAGAAAAAACCAGTGGTGGTATCACTGGCATCTATTGCTGCATCTGGCGGATACTATATTGCATGTGCATCTGATGTAATCTTTGCGCTCCCGGGGTCTTTGACGGGCAGCATAGGTGTCCTTATAGAATTTATAGATTTAAGCGAGGGATTGCACAAATTGGGCGTAAAGGCAGAGAGTATAACAAGCGGAGAGATGAAGGATGCAGGGTCTCCATTCAGGCACATGACAGACAAGGAACGTGTCTACTTTGAGACCATGGTAAAGGATATGTATGAGCAATTTATAGAGGTTGTATCAAACAGCAGGGGACTCCCTATATCCAGGGTAAGGCAACTCTCAGATGGAAGGGCATTTACCGGAAGGCAGGCATACGAATTGGGGCTAGTTGATGTGCTGGGGGGAGTAGATGATGCAATAGATAAGGCAAAAGAACTCTCAGGATTGAAGGGTAAGGTGAGGATAATCAAACCAGAGAAGCCTTTTAATCTTATTGAGGCTCTAATAAGGTTATTGGTTAGTTATTGCCCTATATCCCCTCAAGGGGATGGTTTTCTCAGGCGGTATCGCCTTGAATATAGTCTATACTAAGGAGAATAGGTCTTATGAATATGAGAATTGAAGAAGGGCTCACCTTTGATGATGTGCTTTTGGTGCCGGCGCTATCAGAGGTTACGCCAGGCGATGTAGATATAAGCACGTATCTAACTGAGGAGATAAGGTTAAGCATGCCTCTAATTAGCGCTGCTATGGATACAGTGACAGAGGCTGAAACTGCTATTGCTATGGCGAGAGAGGGGGGGATAGGCATTATACACAAAAACATGCCCTCTGAGAAACAGGCATTAGAGGTAGACAAGGTAAAAAAATCTGAAAGCGGTATGATAGTGGATCCTATCACTATGCGGCCTAATCAGAAGATAGGAGAGGCGCTAGATGTTATGAGGCGGTATAGTATCTCAGGTGTCCCTATTACAGTCGAGGGGAAGCTTGAGGGTATCCTTACCAATAGGGATCTGAGATTTGAAACCAATATGGGATTGCCTATAAAAGAGGCAATGACTCATGAAGATCTTATAACGGTAAAAGGAGAGATAACCCTTGAGGAAGCAAGGAAGGTGCTTCATAAATACAAGATAGAGAAACTTCCTGTTGTGGATAAAGATTTCAATCTTAAAGGGCTTATCACTATTAAGGATATCGAAAAGGCGGAGAGGTATCCATTTTCAACCAAGGATTCGAAAGGGAGGTTATTAGTGGGGGCAGCAGTAGGCATATTCCCCAGTGATGAGGCACGGGTGGATGCCTTAATAAGGGCAGAGGTAGATGTCATAGTAATAGATACCGCACATGGGCATACCAAGCTTGTAATAGAGACGGTAAAGGCCATAAAGGGATCCTATCCGTCATGTCAGCTAATAGCTGGCAATGTAGCAACAGAACAGGCTACAACAGATCTTATAAAGGCGGGTGCAGATGGTGTAAAGGTAGGAGTTGGTCCGGGGTATATCTGTACAACCAGAGTGGTGGCAGGGGTTGGCATGCCACAGATTACGGCAATTATGCAGTGTGCAGCCGCTGCCAGGAAGTATGATATACCCATTATTGCAGATGGCGGGGTTAAGTTCTCAGGTGATATTACCAAGGCCATTGCAGCAGGGGCAGCGTCTGTGATGATAGGCTCCCTTTTTGCAGGTACCGAAGAGGCCCCCGGGGAGATGATCATATATCAGGGGAGGACATACAAGGCTTATAGGGGTATGGGATCAATAGAGGCCATGCAGGCTGGGGCGAAAGACAGATATTTCCAGAGTGAGATTGTTGAATCTGGCAAGCTTGTGCCTGAGGGGATAGTAGGACGAGTCCCATATCGTGGCAGGCTTTCTGAAAACATTTATCAACTTTTAGGTGGTTTGCGTGCGGGCCTGGGTTATACTGGCTGCAGAAATATAAAGGAATTACAGAAAAAAGCACAGATGGTTAAGATTACGCAAGCTGGGCTTAAAGAAGCTCATGTCCATGATGTTATAATTGTGAAAGAGGCACCAAACTATAAATTGGAATAGCAAGAGGGAAGTTTAAAAGATGGGCTTTGTTCATCTTCATTGTCATACGCAGTATAGCCTTTTGGACGGGGCAATCAGAATTGATGACCTTATAGGAACAACCAAAAAATTTGGTCAGGACAGCGTTGCCATAACAGATCATGGTGTAATGTATGGGGTTATTGAATTTTACACCAAGGCTGTAAAAAAAGGGATAAAGCCTATTATTGGATGCGAATTGTATGTAGCCCCAAGTGATATGACATTAAAACGTCAATTGCCTGGTTTGCCAAGGTATTATCACCTGATACTGTTGGCCTGTAATCTTCAAGGATATAAAAATTTAATAAGACTGGTCTCTATTGCGCATACAAAAGGGGTTTATCATAAACCAAGGGTTGACAGGGCCATTCTTAAGGAATTAAATCAAGGGCTGGTTGCATTGAGTGCGTGCCTCCAGGGAGAGATCCCTTACCATCTCTTAAGAGGAGATGATAAGAAGGCAAAAGATGCTATTGATTTTTACAGGGCTACCTTTGAAGATCGCTTTTATTTAGAAATCCAGGAAAATGGGCTTTTAGACCAGCAAAAGGTAAACCCTATGATTGTGGATCTGAGCAGACGTTTTAGCATCCCTGTTGTTGCAACAAATGACTGCCACTATCTTAAAAGCTCTGATGCAAAGGCACATGAGGTGCTTTTGTGCATACAGACGCAGGCTACTATTAATGATAAAAATCATATGTCATTTAACACGGATCAGTTATACCTAAAAAGCCCCGAAGAAATGGGAGAGAATTTTTCTTGGATGCCCCAGGCAATTGAAACAAGCGGTGAGATAGCTGATCGCTGCAATGTAAAGATACCAATGGGTACCTATCACTTCCCGGTGTTCTCTTCAGAAGAGAATGGGGCTTTAAACAAACAGCTGGAGGAAAAATCATGGAA
>CAZVAH010000241.1:0-3288 GCA_964625035.1 uncultured Bacteriovoracaceae bacterium
GTATAGGCAAGCTTAAACAACTCTTCCATCCTGGACTCTATGATCTCTGCCAAAACCCTCCTGGAAACCATATTAACACTATCCCCACCAATAGAAGGCACCTCTATCTGTTCATCATCAGACACCTGAGCAGCAATTGTATGCCCATATTTTATCTTTAATCTCTCTGCCTCTGCTATCGGTGTGCGTAAACCTACTGCTATATCATTCGTTACATGATCTCCTCCTAAGGCAAGTACTGCGGTATGTCTGATCGATCCCCTGTCGAATATAGCTATATCTGTAGTGCCACCCCCGATATCTATAAGTATGACTCCTAACTTTTTTTCGTCCGGGGTAAGAATTGCTGATGAGGATGCTAACTGCTGCAATACTATATCAGAGACACCAAGACCAGCCTTCTGCGCACACTTGGTAATGTTACTTACTGCCGCCACTGAACTGGTGACTATGTGTACCATGACCTCTAACCTGGATCCAGCCATACCCACAGGATCTTCGATACCGGTTATATCATCAACAGCAAACTCTTGAGGCAGCACATGGATGATTTCCATACCAGCAGGTTTTACAAAGTCTTTTGCCTGTTCTATTACGCGCCTTTTATCACTTGAGATTATCTCATCACCCTTTATAGCAATGACACCATTAGTGCTTATCCCCTGAATCTGGCCACCAGCTATCCCTGTGTATACATCATCAATCCTGATACCAGCCATACGTTCTGCATCTTCTACGCTATGTTTTATAGCATTAACGGTTTGCTCCATGTTCACTACCAATCCCCGCCTGAGCCCTTTTGATTCAGATAAGCCAAATCCTATAATCTCCAGTTCATCGCTATCACTTACCTCTGTAATCAGACCACAGATCTTGCTAGTCCCTATATCAAGACCAACTATAATCCTATCTCTTGTTGCCATAGCTAACTTAAGCCCCCTTGCCTGTAAACCTCAATATAACTTTATCATCAAAACTTAGGTCTATGAGTGTCCTGTCCCTGGGTGAAATCTTTCTCATTATAACAAGCGCCCTATCTATCCTTGATATATCTACGTCACCCCAAAATCCCATACAAACCCCACTAGATAATTTGATTTCTATCCTTCCTCCCCTGCCAAAACTCATATCCTTTACTAAAACGCCCCTATGTTCAAGATAGCTGACTGCCTTTATCCCCCCCTTAAGCAGCGCCCTTCCCTGGTCTGTATCAAAGGCCACACACTTTTCTCCCCTTATTACCAGGCCAGAAAAACGCTTAGGTGCGGATGCAAATATCTTTCCCTCTTTGGATATCAGATATCTCTTATCTCCAATTATCACACAGGCAACAGGGATATATTCTTCTATCTCCACATTAACAGATGCAGGGATAAACCTCCTTTTTATCTTCACAGCTTTTACCCATGGATGTGCTTCTAATCTCTGTCTTGCAAGGGTCATATCCCAGGAGAATATATTATCTCCCTGATCTAGGTCAAGCATTGATAACACCTCATCTTCTGTAAGATGCGGGGTCTTTTTAATGTGTATAGAACTTACATGAAAAACCTCGGCAGTGGAGACGTATATTACTGCACATAAAATCATCATGGTGATAGAGGCACATAAGGTAACCCAGATGGAAAACCTTAATAAATTATTAATATGGGATCTTCTTTTCTTTGAAGATCGAACTTTGACCCTTGGCTTGTAATCCTCAACCAACTATAGCCACCTCCTCTTTAAGTTCTATCCCAAACTTATCCTTTACACGTTCTTTGATGACCTTTATCAATGCCTTGATGTCAGATGTAGTAGCACTGCCTTGATTTATGATAAAATTTGCATGGCGATCAGAAACAACTGCACCCCCTACCCTGAGACCTTTCAGCCCTACCTGATCTATGAGGTATCCAGCAGATATCCCTTCTGGGTTCATAAATATAGATCCGCTACTATACCCTTTTGGTTGATCTTTTCTATTGCTTAAAGATATTTTAATGTTCTTTTTAACAATATCAGAACTTGCTTGATTTAAGAGAAAACGCGCTCCAATGATAACGGCCTTAGTCGGAATACCACCGCATCGATAACGATAATCCAGATCTTCCTTTCCTATTGTATGAATCCCTTTTTTGTCTGCAATTTCTATAGAGGCCACCTTTTCCATGATTGCCTTATCTTTAGTACCAGCATTCATGTACAATGCACCACCTATCTTACCTGGGATACCAGCCGCAAACTCCAGGCCAGTAAGCCCGCCCTTGACACAAAAACCAAGGAGCCCTGATAAAGGTGTTGCTGAACCCGCATATATACTATCCCCATCTCTTTTTATAAAATTAAATTTATCCCCTAACCTTATTACAGGGATGTTGATCCTGCCATCTTCAAATATGGTATTGGCCCCACCTCCCATCACAAAAAATTCTTCATGGGTAGATAACAGAGAAAGCAACTCTTTTGTAGAACCTACCTCAAAAAGATGCCCTATCTTTCCACCACAGTGCATAGACGTAATACCACTTGCACTTACATCCTTAAGCTCTCTCATTTGAGCAACTCCAGCAATCTTACTCCTTGGCGCCATATATCACCTGCACCAAGAAATATAACCATATCCTGTCTTTTTATGTCCTTCATCAATAACCCTGGTATCTGGCTTTTGTCCCTTATGTAAGATACATGCTCATGCCCATGAGCCTTTATCCCTTCATATACCCTGCAACCAGAAACATCCTCTATAGGGTCTTCAGAGGCTGGATATATCTCTGTTATATAAACCCTTGGAGCATCATCAAATGATGAAACAAAATCATTAAACAATGTCTTTGTCCTGGTATACCGATGTGGTTGAAATACAGCTACTATTCTCTTATCAGGGAACCCATCTCTTATGGCCTGTAGAGTCTTCTTTATCTCTGTGGGATGATGCCCATAGTCATCTACCACCACTATGCCCTTTTCCTCACCCCTTATATGAAACCTCCTTTGCACGCCTTCAAAAGAGGATAGCCCTTTTTTTATCACATCAAAAGATACACCAAGCTCGAGCGCAATACCAATGGCAGCAAGCGCATTGAGACAATTATGAGCCCCAGGCACATTGACCTTTACCTCTCCTAGGAGATCTCCGTTACTATAGGCCTTAAATGTAGATATACACCCTTTAACTGCAGGAGAAGTGTATGTATATCTAGCACGGGAATCTGAACCATAAGTGACGACCTTCCTTTTCAGCCTTGACAGTATTGAGCGAATATTCTCATCATCTAAACAGACCATATTAAAGCCATAGAAAGGTAC
>CAZVAH010000242.1:0-3275 GCA_964625035.1 uncultured Bacteriovoracaceae bacterium
CTATTATTGTCTCTTCCCTGTTTTCTCTCCTGAGTTTATTTCTTGTCTTATCCAATTTTTTATAGGCGGTGTAGACCTTCTTGGCATATTTATCCTTTATAACTTTCCCTTCTGATTTATATTTCCCCTTTTTTATAATCTTAAAGAATTCAAAATTTTCCTTCCTGAATTTCTTATCAACTACCTCTTTTGCCTCCTTACCTTTAGCCCTCATTTTTGCCTTTTTATAATCATCCCAGTATTGTGCAAATTCCATCAATTTATCCCCGGCAAAAAGTGTAGCATATAGATTGTCCTTACCTATTTTATTAAAGAAGGTTTGCTGTGCTTGGTTAGCCTGACTTATGTAATAAGCCTTTCTCTCTTTGCTTATCCCCGGGAAATAAATAAGCAAATAAACAATAATGGATACCACAATAACTATAGTGATAATCTTTTTAACAAAGAGCCATGTCCTTTCCAGGCAGCGCCTGAGGACGCCTTGAATAGTGGGCAGATGATAGGGCGGCATCTCCAAGATAAAAGGTGAACTTTCTTTTTTCCTGAGTACCGTTAGGCTTAAGACCTTGGCTATGGCAAGGGCTATGATAATGGTAATGGTTGCTATAAAAAACATGGCAATCCCTTTATATGCTGAGAAGAAGATCCCGATCAAAAGCACATAAAATGGGATTTTTGCAAGGCAGTTCATGAGAGGGACAATCATAATAGTTGCCATCCGGGCCTTCTCATCTTTCATACCTCGGCACGCGAGGACACCTGGTATAGCTCACCCACCAACGTATAGACCGCTAATAACCATAGGCAAAACAGACTGACCATGGAGGCCAAAGTATCTGAAGATCCTATCCAGGATAAATGCCATTCTGGCCATATATCCAGTGTCTTCAAGGATTGCTATGAATGCAAAGAGGATAAGAAAGATAGGGACATAGTTTAATACGGCTATTGTTCCATCTGTCACCCATAGAGGCATGGATCGAAAAAATGGATCAAAAATAAATCCCACAGAAGGAAGGACTGATGCAAGAAAATCCCGAAACGCAGCCAGAAGAGGCCAGGTATAGGGAGTTATATTATAGCCCTGGACTATGGCAAGTTCATAAAGGAGATAGATTGTTGCAGCCAGGATAATTGGACCAAGATACCGGTTGCAGGCTATCTGGTCAATCCTGTCTGTAAGACTTCTTTTTATTTCCTTTTTTCGTGTGACACTTGCCTCCACAATCTTTTGGGCCACCTGATACCTCATCTGGGCGATAGCCTTTTCAGGGGCCTTCTTATGCTTTAACGTATAATCCTTTCTTTTCTCATCTACAAAATTCAGGATTTTGGTACCATCACTTGAGTTTTCCCTGACCAATCTCTGCGCTTCAGTGTCGTTTTCCAACAACTTCACTGCAAGCCATCTAAGCGGATAATTGGCGGAGAGGACTGTATCCTCTGAGAGGAGTTTTTCGAGAGGGTTCAGATATGTTTCTAATGGTTTTCCATAATCCAGACGAAATTGGTTAGATTTACCTTCTTTAGATATTGTCCATACAGCCTCTTTAAGTTCCTTTTTTCCCTTGCCTCTGTTTCCAACCGTAAGCACAACTGGTGAATCCAGTTGCTGGCCTAATTTTTCTGCATGTATATTCATCCCCCTTCTTTCAGCCACATCCATCATATTTAAGTTAATTACAAGGGGGATACCCATTTCTGCTAACTGGAAGGTAAGATATAGATTTCGCTCTAAATTTGAGGTATCCACAACATCCACAACTACCGCAGGCTTTTCATTGAGAAGAAAATCTCTGGCTATCCGCTCCTCCTGGGTATAGGAGGTGAGGCTGTAGGTCCCGGGTAAATCAACAAGCTCAATATTATTTCCTTTCAGGTGATAAGAACCCGTTTTTTTCTCCACGGTCACACCAGGATAGTTGGCAACATGCTGCCTGGCGCCGGTCAGGATATTGAAAATGGTTGACTTGCCAGAATTTGGCTGGCCAGCTACAGCCACTAGCATTTTTTTGGATTCTTTACTCATAATGTTTTCACCTCAACTTCTTTTGCCTCGGAATGGCGAAGGCTAACATTATATCCTTTCACTTCTATCTCTATCGGATCTATCAGGGGCGCATTGCGAATGATACGTATCCGGGTTTCGGGAATAAAGCCCATATCCATCAACCTCTGCCCAAGACTACCATCTGCTAAAACATCCACGATCTCACATTCCTGTCCGGGTTTCATTTCATCTAAGGTCATAATCCGTTTCTCCTTAAAATATAAAAAGGCGATGCATATCTATTCTTTGATGGAGCTCTTCAGTGCTTTTATCAATAAGCTCTATGAAATCATTTTTATAATACCTTTCATTGTTTAGTAATCCTAATTTAATTAGAGATATCTAATAATAGGGATAAAAAAATTTACCCCGTTAGAATGCACTATGTATAAGCAGGGGATGCTATCAAAAATATTTTCATTTTTTTTACACAGGTTATAAAGCCCCGTTCGAAATTTCTAACGAGGTTTACTCAACCATTATTTTTTTTGCCATGCCAAAACCAAGGGCTAATCTTGTATCATTTACTGCAATCATAATAGGGCCACCTCTAGTTCCTAATACTGTAAGTTTCACTCCTGGAATGAGGCCCATGCTATAAAGCTTTGACCTGATACCTCTTCCTCCGAGTATATCTATCAGGGTTACTTCTTGACCTTGGCTTACCATAGTAAGTGGCATCATCTTGCCTTCTTAGTCCTTTCAATCTCTTTTATCTTGGCATTGTATTCGTTAGCAAACTGCTTCATTCGCTCAATGCATTTATCTTTTGGCTGTCCATGCGCTCTATATTCATTGAAATATTCAAGCCAGCTTGCTCCACCCCTTGGACAATTGGCGATAAATTCCATAAAGTCCACAAATGCCTCAAGGGTGGTGGGGCTTACAGCATGTTCCATCTTGCAGGCATCCTCATCTGCCTGATCAGAGGTTATCTTTAGTATATCGGTTAAAAATTTCATGAAGATTTGATGCCGGTGATCTATTTCTTGTCCAACATCACTACCTTTATCTGTGAGCTCAAGATATTCATATTTTTCATAGTCAATCAGGCCTTTTTCGCTAAGGGTCTTGAGCATATTGGTGACAGAAGGCATTTTAACACCAAGCCTTTTAGCAATATCCCTGACCCTGACAACCCTCTTTTCTTTGGCAAGATTATAGATAGCCTCCAGATAGTCTTCCATTGTTGGTGTGATGTTATTTTTGGAGGTGTTATTAATAT
>CAZVAH010000243.1:0-3270 GCA_964625035.1 uncultured Bacteriovoracaceae bacterium
TCGTGTGGGTCCCCAGTTTGTCTTCGCTTCGCTCGCAATGACACGTTTCTAGACTTTTTTACGAAATTGTCACATTTAGCTTCGCACTTTTGTCATCAAAAGTACTTCAACCATCAACAAAATAGGTTTATATTGAACTGAAGAGATTACAATATAAGTTAAGGAGGGGATTAATGGAGAACATAGATAAATTTATACTGAACCCAAGCGATTGTATCTTAGGTATTGTGGATATTCAGGATAGGCTCTACAGGGCAATGGAACCTGAATTTAAAAACATTTTTGTAAAGAATGCTGCCATTTTAATAGAAACTGCAAGGGCCTTTGCAATGCCGATTATTGTTTCTGAGCAGTACCCAAAGGGCCTGGGCAAGACCATACCAGAGATAGATGGGTCCCTTAAAGATATCCCAAGATTTGAGAAACTCTTCTTTAGCTGTTATAGGCAGAAGCTGATTAGAGAAAGGATAGAAAAACAAGGCAAAGCCTCTGTTATAGTTACAGGCATAGAGACACATGTATGTGTATTGCAGACAGTCCTTGATCTCCTTAAAGATGGATATAATGTGGTAGTAGCATCTGATGCGGTGTGTTCAAGGCGTGAGATGGATAGGGTTTCTGCCTTAGATGTAATGGCGCAGGCCGGCGCTGTTATCTATTCGACAGAGGCCATAGCATTTATGCTGATAGAAAAGGCAGGGACACCCAAATTTAAGCAACTTTCCTCTCTGTTCAAATAGTTGGGAGGGATAGGTCGGAGGCACGGGTTTATGGACATTTATTGTCCCATTCAGGGGATGGGAGAACAACCCTTGCCTTTAGGTAAAGACTTCAGTTTGATAATCTTATCGGGTTTAAGGCACAAAGTGGCAAAGGCACTTCAGGCACAAAGGAGGGGCAATATACCTAAAAAACTTTGTGCCTATGTTACTCTGTGCCTTTGGCCCTCAAGCTATCGGCTTTAACCGATGTAGTTGACTTTTAAGGGAGGATGAGATGAGTATATATAAATTGCACACAATGGTTCAAAAAGCAGTGCTCGTTACCATCATCCTGCTTTCTACGATGCTGTGGGGTTGTGCTACTGTGCCAGTTAGCGGGCGCTCTCAGCTTCTTTTGATATCTGAGGAGCAGGAGAAAGCCCTGGGGGTCAAGGCTTATAAAGAGATCCTTAGCAAGGCAAAGATAAGTCAGGACCCTAAAGTTGTTTCCCTTGTAAATAGGGTAGGCAGGCGAATTGCAGAGGTGGCGGGGCGAAGAGACTATGATTGGGAATTTGCGGTTATAGATAATGATAAGACTGTTAATGCCTTTGCGCTGCCAGGTGGAAAGGTAGCAGTATATACCGGGATTCTTCCCTATACCAAGAATGAGGCTGGCCTTGCCTTTGTCCTTGGCCATGAGGTAGGCCATGCCATAGCGCGTCATGGGGGTGAGAGAATAAGTCAGCAGCTACTTGTACAAGTTGGCCAGGAAGGACTCAACATTGCCATAGCCAAAAAGAGTCCTGCTGCAATACAGTCTATAAATCAGGCATATGGGATAGCAACAGCTGTTGGGGTGCTGCTGCCGTTCAGTCGGACTCAAGAGAAAGAGGCGGATCGGATTGGTTTGGTGCTTATGGCCAGGGCCGGATATAACCCCAGGGAGGCAATCAAGTTTTTTGAGCGGATGATGGCCTTAAAAGATAAGGCAAAGGCCTTGCCAGAATTTCTCTCTACCCACCCAGTTGATGAGACCCGCATCAGGCAACTTAGAGAATATATTCCAGAGGCCATGAAGTTCTACAAGAAGTAAGCTTTAGATAGGCCGGGTTAAAATACAGACAGACCTTCAATCCGTCTTCGCGTCCGGCGAAGTGAATGCGAAGACGGATTAGAAAAACCTAAGGCATATTCATTTTTGTACTCGAGGTTACATTTTTGCCTGTTTTTCGACTACCCCCAGTGTGTACAAATGCTGGTATTAAGCCAAATAAAAGGATGGCATGATGTTTGTTTTAGAAAGTCGGTATGAAAGAGACGAAATATCTAAAGGCATCCTTTATCTGTATATTTCTGATGGTAGTAATTCCTGCCTGGGTTTATGGTGCAATAGTGAGGGTGAGCTGGGAAGAAGATGTGGGCTCTGATGTGGCTGGGTATAGTGTGTACTATGGCACATCCAGCATGACATATACACAGTCTCTGGATGTCGGCTCTGGTATAAATAGTATAGAGATTGGTGATCTGGATGAAGGATACCCCTACTATTTTGCAGTGACTGCATATGATAGTGAGGGTAATGAGGGTGCCTATTCTGAGGAGGTGAGCGTCTTTATACCAGGTGAAGATACCCCTGCTGAAGATCCTTCCTTATCATTAGGTGCTGCTGGGGGTGGCGGATGCTTTATCTCTACAGCAGGGATCTGAGCCTTTTCTTAGTGAAGAGTGAATAGCAGAAACTGAATAGGCTTATTTCAGGGGTCTAATTAAACCTGGAAGTATTTTGAAGTTGCCCGCCTTTGTATCTCAGAAATTACTTTTAAACAGAGGTTTGAGATGAGGATATTATTTTCTCGAAAGAGGAAGATGGACTTTATGGGAAGGAGTAGAAAATTTCTTGGGTTCTGATAGCCAATGTTTGGGAGTATCCACATTTTTTATTAGAAGTGGAGAATTTTAAAGAAAGAGTTAGATTTAGCGAGATACGAGTTTTCTATAAAATGTAGAAAACCCTTGTAATATAAGATTATAACAATACAAATCAGGTTTTTTTTAGAAATATCTAGAAAGTTTAATATTGTTAACCCCTTAGTTATCTTCTCTCTCAATATTAAAAGAAAATTTCATTTGGCATTATAAGGCGAAAATCGCCTAAATCAGAGATTGCTTTTTTTCAAGAGTAATGATGTAACAACATGTATTAGTGCAGAATTAGGAAAGCTTGACTAACACCCCTTTTTTGTAAGTGAAGTTAGAGTCTCGCATATTTTTGATTAAGGCTAGCAATTGTAAATGCCGATATTAAGCTAGATCCAGGTAAAGATTGGTGCGCTGTTTGCTTGAAAGAGAATAATATGGAAGACAACATAAAGAACAACAAGAAAAAAGCTAACTACTTAGAGATATATGTTATCTTCCTATTTTTTATGATAGCAATCCCTCCCTTGGCTTATGGTGCAATAGTGAGAATAAGCTGGGAGGAAAGTACAGAGCCTGGTGTGGCTGGATATGGTGTGTACTATGGCACATCCAGCATGACATATACACAGTCTCTGGATGTCGGCTC
>CAZVAH010000244.1:0-3264 GCA_964625035.1 uncultured Bacteriovoracaceae bacterium
TTATTCAGGTTTCCTTCATTCTGGCGGTGGTTTACCTGGATAGGATGTGTCCTGTGCTTTTCTTCCATCTTTTTATTTGGAATGCTTGCTGACTTGAAGACAGGCATTGTCTTTTTTGGAATTATGCTCCTCGGAATTGTGTACTGGTACTGGAGGAAATCTTATCTTCAAAAACGTGATATAGATATACATAAAAATTTGAGGAGTTTTTCTGAAGAGGTGATAACAGAAATAGAAGAGGGTTAATCCCATTCAAGGAGAATAGAATAGCGATGAAAAAGGCGGAAATCAAGAATCAGAAATTACCTTTTCTGGGCTTTCCCTGGGCCCTGCATATCAGTGATGTAACCCAGTGGTTATTTATATCAGGCATTCCTCCAATGGATAAGGCAGGCAAGGTTGTAAGCCTCGGTGATGTCGTTGCGCAGTTCCAATACGAGATGGAGAGGATTAAGGAGATATTAGTGGAAGCAGGCATGAAGCTTGAAGATATTGTGTCTCTTACCATCACGGTGACCGAAAAGGTGGATCTATATGGTGAGTGGGAGAAATTCGCTGAGGCCTACTTGAGATATTTTCCTGACACACCCGGGCCGGCAGGAGGGGCGCTTAGGATAGTAAGCGGCCTTTCCCACCCCAAGATGCTTATTGAAATAGAGGCCATAGCAGCAAAGTAGACAATAAATTTATCGAAGGAGGAATAATATGCAAAAATGGGTGAATTTAGCTGATGAACTTGGGCCTGAGAAGATCTTTCATGTGTATGACCCGAAAGTCGGAATGAAAGGTGTTGTAGTTGTTGACACCACCATGAATGGAGTGACTGGAGGAGGCACGCGCATGCTTCCGGACATAACCACAGAAGAGATATTCGAGCTTGCCAGGGCAATGACGTACAAGTTTGCCATGCTTGACTTCCCCATAGGTGGTTCTAAGGCAGGGATTTGGGCTGATCCAGGGATATCTGGGGCTCAGCGTCAGGACATATTGAAGTCCTTTGGAAATGCGATTAGGCCTTTACTTGAAAGTGGGGTCACTGTAGCGGCTGATATCGGGACTGATGCCGAGGATGTTGCGACCATTTATGAAGGGGCTGGTGTCCCTTTGCAGACTACAGGCCTGTCGCTTGAAGAAATAGACGGGGAACCCCTTGAGAATCATGCAACGGGTTATGGCGTGGTCGTAGCAGCCAAGGCAGCCTGTGATTTTGCTGATAGGGATATTAAAGGGACCACAGTTGCCATCGAGGGTTTCGGTAAGGTAGGTGGCGGTGTAGCCCGCTATATGGCTGAAGAAGGTGCTAAGGTAGTGGCAGTCTCAACGATCGAGGGCACACTCTATAATAGTGACGGTTTAGATGTAAATAAACTATTGGTCATGCGCAAGGAATTTGGAGACAGGGTTGTCAAGGAATATGAAAAAGCCCAGATTCTTGATAAAGGGGAGATATACTTTTTGCCTGTTGATATCCTTATACCAGGGGCGCGGCCCTATGTGATTGACAAAAATAATGCGGGTCGAATCCAGGCGAAAGTGATCTCCAGTATTGCCAACGTTCCCATTACTGATGAGGCAGAAGAGATATTATTTAACAGTAAGATACTCTCTGTTCCTGATTTTATTTCAAATGCCGGCGGGGTTTTGGTTGCACTAGTTGACATACTGGGAGGGACAGCAGACGATGTATTTAGGGCATTACGGGAGCTCATAGGATCAAACACCCGTGATATTATAGCTGATGCTTATAAACAAGGGATTAGCCCCCGGGTCCTAGCTGTAAGGAGAACCACGGAGAAGGTGCTAAAGGCGCGGGAAGGAAAGGAGCCAGCCCCTAGTTTTGAAGAATTGCTCAACCTTGCCAGGCAGCGTCTCAAGATGTAAGCGCAATTTTACAGGAGGTTATTACTTATGAGTTTTGTCAGGAGTTTGAAGTGCATAGATTGTGGGAGGCAGTATTCACCAGAAGATTCAGTTTCTATATGTACACAGTGTAGCGAGAAAGGATTAGGGTTTGGTCTCCTTGATCCGGTCTATGACTATGATAAGATTGGTGAGAAACTAAATAGAGATACCTTGCAAGACAGAAAACCATCTCTCTGGAAATACAAGGAATTTCTGCCCATCTCAGGTGAGACAAAGATAGTCTCTTTGCAGGAGGGTGGGACACCCCTGATTAAATGTGAGAACCTCTCGCACGAGATTGGGATTAAAAATCTATATATAAAGAATGAAACCGTAAACCCCACATTTAGTTTTAAAGACCGTGCCTTTACGGTCATTATTTCAAGGGCCCTCGAACAGGGGGCAGACATTGTCGCAGCTGTCTCAGATGGAAATGCAGGTTCCTCTGCAGCAGCATACAGCGCAAAGGCAGGGATCAAATGCTATGTCTTCACCCCGTCATTTGCCGTGAGTTCTAAGATAACCCAGATGACTATGTATGGGGCAAAGGTGTTTTCTGTCAAGGGTTCTCTTATTGATGCCGGGATGCTGGTTATAGAGGCATGCGAGAAGTATGGGTGGTTTGATATAACTACAGCCAAGGTTCTCAATCCTTATCAAACTGAGGGACACAAGACCTTGGCCTATGAGATTTGTGAGCAACTTGGATGGGAATCTCCGGACTGGGTCATATCCCCTGTTGCTAGCGGCGACAGCCTGGGTGCAATATGGAAAGGTTTTAAGGAATTTCATGCCCTTGGGTTTATCAAAAGTCTTCCGCATATAGCAGCCGTTCAAGGGCAAGGAGCCGAACCATTAGTCAGGGCCTTTAAAGAAGGCAAGCAATTTTTCGAAGTAGAGCAATTTGAACCTGAAACGATTGCAGATGCCTTGTGTATAGGTATGGTTTTAGGTTCATGGCCGCTTAACACCCTTAAGGAATCAAATGGGAATGCTGTTGCAGTCTCAGATGAGGAGATCCTAGAGGCACAAGGGTTATTGGCAGCCAAAGAGGGAATATTTGTTGAACCCTCTTCAGCCACTACTATAGCTGGGTTAAAGATGCTAATAAACCAGGGAATAATAGATAAAGATGAGAGTGTAGCTTGTGTGGTTACCGGATCAGGTCTCAAAGTCCTGGATGTAGTCATGGACATGTGTGCCAAACCAGTCCAAATCGAACCCAGCATGAGTGAATTAGAAAAGGTGCTTTAGTACTACATCTGGTCTGGGCTTAGATAGAGTATAATATTGCAGGGAAGAATGAAAGACTTATATTTTGAATATCCTGGCACAAAATCTGCGGCAAATACTGTCGAAGAA
>CAZVAH010000245.1:0-3247 GCA_964625035.1 uncultured Bacteriovoracaceae bacterium
CGGGAAACGTGTGCTTTAAGTGCAGCCTCACACATGTTTTTTGTAACCAGGACATTGGCCTGGTAGAGGATCTCAAAGGGAAGTGAATAATTGAATAGCCCGGCCACGTTAATCACACTGGTGACTCCATCGAACAGATGGGGAAAGGAACTGAGAGCTAATAGATCCGCCTCCACGACCTCGGCCCCGGCACGGTGTGCGGGTTCGAGGTCAGAACCGGGCAGGTCACTGGCCCGAACCTGATAGCCGCGGGAGCATAGTGTCTCAACCACGGTCGAACCCAGGAACCCTGCGGCGCCGTTTATCAGAATGAGCCTGGAGGGCATAATCTTTGTCTCTTTCAACAAGCCTTAGAAGTTATAGGTAATGCTGAACGTTACTTCGTCACGAGAGTCTAACATTCCCATTGTCCCCTCATATTCGTCGGATTCAGTACAAAAATATGAAAGCTCGAATTGCAGGTTCTTCCAATCATATTCCAGCGAGGGAATCAGGACCAGGGCCTTCGGCTCCACTTCATACATGGCCACGAGTTGTGGCATCAGGTTGCCGCTAAGATAATAGGTATTTGTAATGAAAACAAAGGTATTGCTGTATTCAGGTTCCCAGACTGTATCATATTGTCCGTCGCGGTCGTCATCCCATGGGGCCTGCCAGGGTGACATAATGGCTTTTTTCTTATAGTCCATGATTTTGCTTCCCACATACTCAAAAGTAAACATGAAGTCCTCGGTGTTGAGAAACGGTATTTTCGCCCACTTGTCAAAGCCGATGCCGTATTTCCAGACATCATATTTTGGAATATCGCCCGCTGTAAAAGGCAGAACCATCTTCTCAATATCACCAAGAGGAAACAATGCAATTAATTCATTAATACTACCCATGCCCTGTATGGTGACCTTTGGCGCAAATGCAGCTATCACTGCATTTATACTTCCGGGAGGCATTTTTGGTACATCCTTATAGATTGCTGCCTCACCGCGTATAACCGTATCGATCAAATCCCAGAGATAATTAAAGCTGATGCCAAAGACATCAACCTCGTCTACATCAAGTACAACCTCCAATTTTTGACCACCAAGAACAGATCCCATAATATCATTCATGTCTATATTATCAGGGTCTATTGTAATAGGGCTTAAGGCATCCGCATTAATACGGGCCACCGGCACATCCGAATACATCCGGTAATAGGCGAAATTCAGATCCAGGCCCTTGAACATTAAGCCGAATTTGATGCCGTATCGATCAGAATCTATATCATCATCAACCATGTTCATTATCTGTTTGAGACTGGCCAGTGACATAGGATCTTCAAGATCTTTCTTTAGATCCCGGCCCACATTTGGGATTATAGGCGACCCGTCAATCATGTCCTCACCGTTTGTGTTATCAATCTTCCCGGGTATATAATACGCCTCAAGTGATATTGAATCAAACGGGCCTACATAGTCAAATGCCAGGTTTGAGCGCACCATCCAGAGAGGAACCAGCCTTTCCATAAGATCAACGGCCAGCGAGGAGGTATCCATAGGGTTGGTCCCGTCGAGGATACGGATCGTGCTCATCTCGCCCCAGGCCATGACTTGCCTGCCGATACGGGTAAAAGAGGGCCCACTGGTCAGGTCAATATAGGTCATAAACAGGTCTGCATCCCATTTTAAGTCGTTAATCTGGTGCCTGTTGTCAAAGCAATACTCGCGCCGCGTTTCGTCACTAGATAATACGTCCGGGCCATAATCCCATGCACTGTCGTAAAAGGTCCTGCCTTGGAGATAATACTCTACTTGCAGATCAGGCAGAACGTCTCCAAGATTGTGTTTAAATTCAAGCATCAGCAGGTTGCGCTGACTGGTTATGTCGCCGGCTTTAATCGGAATCGGATTATTGGGTGGAACACTCTCCGTACGGAATGTGACTTGCGGCTTGAATTTACCTATGAGATTCCACTTGCCGTGTTTTTGGTCAGTCATAAGCGCCCATGAGACGCCTGGATGCAAGATATTTACCACCATAACCAGTAATGTGAAAAAAAAGATCTGTTTTACGAATTTCATTTTTAAACCTCTTTTCTTAAATGTTAGTATTAAAAAACATTAAAACCCCGGTTTAGACCACCTGACCAACGCGGGAATGAACATCAGGGAGGCGATTGTCTCCAGGATCACCATGACACCTGTGATCAATAACATATTACTCTGAAATTTCATGCCGATGAAAAACCAGGGTAGACTAGCGGCAAATACAAGAAGGCCCATAAACATAACCATTCCACCGGTTTTTCCCAATGCCGTTCGAATGGCGGTATTATGGTCGCCATATTCTTGGTATGCAAGAGCAATCCCTTTTAGCAGATAATGCCCGAACACGAAACCAAAGCCTATAGAGACGGCTGTAACAGGAACCACAGGCATACTCACCGGCATCCCTGAGCCTGACATTATCAACCATAAAACTGCCTGGGCTGCTGCAATAGGAAGGGTCATGATCAGACTTAAGATCAAGGAAGTACTCACTAAGATTCCCAAGATGACAACACCAATAAAAGCTGCCATAAGGATCCTTGCATAGGCTTTGTGTGTACCATCGTTTAGTACCTTTGTCATACCCAGCAAACCGCCACCGAGACTGAACTCAACCTTATCAGATGGATGGTTGTCGATATAGGCCTGCATCAGGGTGCCATATTTGTCTATACTCTTGGCGTTGCTTTCCGGGAAAAAGGGTGAAATGGTCGCTTGTGTAAATGTTTTATCTATAAAACTCTCTACGCCTCCTTCCTCCATAACCATCCCGGCAAGGCTCTCCACCTTTTTTCTGGAGACAGGAACGGTCTGCCATTTGGGGTTGCCGTCCATTAACATCACACGGGCCATCTGGACCATATAATCAAATGCGATACTGTCTTTAGCCCCGCATTCATCTTTTAGATAGTTGCTGAAATCCCCTATGGCACCTAATGCTTCAGGGTCCAGAAGGCCACCCTTATCTTTTGCCTTAACATAAACAAGAAGCTGATATGGGCCCATAAATTTTTTAGAGAAAAGATTGAAGCATTGGTTCCAGGGATGATTGTGACGGATATAAGATACCCCGGGGATATTATCGCCGACCGCAAGTCTTCTGGCTGAAAAACCGCCTATCGCAAGAATAAGGGCCAGGATAATCAGTATGACGAATCTTGTGCTGCCCAAAGAAGGCCTGGCCAGAACATCTGCCATGGATTGACATATACCCACCTTATGGG
>CAZVAH010000246.1:0-3235 GCA_964625035.1 uncultured Bacteriovoracaceae bacterium
CCACATGCGCCGTGTTTATCGTTATCCCTCGCTCCCTCTCCTCAGGCGCCTTGTCTATCTCATCAAACGACACATAATCCGCTAAACCCTTCTTCTCTAAATGCTTCGTAATCGCCGCCGTAAGCGTCGTCTTACCATGATCTATGTGCCCTATCGTCCCCACATTTAAATGCGGCTTCTTCCTCTCAAACTTGGCCCTCGCCATATCCTATCTCCTCCCTTTTAAGACCTTTAATTTTTCTGATATATTCACAGGCACATGCTCGTAATACGAAACCTGCATCGTATACATAGCCCTGCCCTGTGATATAGACCGTAGAATGGTAGCATAACTAAACATCTCGACCAGTGGAACCTGAGCTGCTACCACACGCACATCTCTATGAGTATCCATACCTAAAATTGTACCTCTACGCGATGATATATCGCTTATAATGTTCCCTATATATACTTCCGGGCTTACAACCTCTACATCCATAATGGGTTCTAATAATACAGGACAGGCCTTTTTTAAGGCATCCTTAAATGCCATAGCCCCTGCAACCTTAAATGCCAACTCTGATGAATCCACCTCATGATAAGACCCGTCATGGAGTATCGCCCTTACATCCACCACTGGATATCCTGCAACAGGACCGAGAGCAGCAGCAGCTTCAATACCCTTTTTCACTGCAGGTATGTATTCCCTGGGGATAACTCCCCCAGTTATCCTATTCTCAAACTCGAAACCAGAGCCTGCAGCCATAGGCTCTACCTTTAACATTACATGGGCATATTGGCCATGACCACCTGTTTGTTTTGCATACTTGACATTTGAATCAGCTCCCCTTGTAATAGTCTCCTTATAGGCAACATGGGGAGTGCCAATATTTGCCTCTACGTTAAATTCTCGAGTAAGTCTATCTACAATGACCTCTAAGTGAAGTTCTCCCATTCCGGATATAAGTGTATCCCCGGTGTCTGCATCACTATAAACCTTGAATGAAGGATCTTCGATGGCCAGTCTTGACAGTGCTACCCCCAGTCGTTCATGATCTGCCTTAGACTTTGGTTCTATAGCAATAGATATAACAGGCTCAGGAAAATCCATAGACTCTAATATAACAGGGCTTTTATGATCACACAGACTCTGCCCTGTTATAGTATTCTTTAGCCCTAAGATGGCTGCAATATCCCCAGCGTAGATAGCGCTTGTATCCTCACGTCTATTGGCATACATCCGAACAAGCCTGCCTATACGCTCTTTCTTTAAATTATTACTGTTGTATACCACATCACCACTATGTAAAACGCCAGAATATACCCTGACAAACGTGAGCTGCCCTACATATGGATCATTCATTACCTTAAAGGCAAGGGCTGAAAATGCCTCATCATCCGTTGCCATTCTTATGTCATCACCCCCCCCATCCGGTGTCTTACCCTTAACACCGCCTACATCTTTAGGAGAGGGCAAATAATCAACTATGGCATCTAAAAGGGGCTGTATGCCCTTATTTTTAAATGCACTACCACAGAGAACAGGAGTAAGGCTAAGCTCGATAGTACCCCTTCTTATGATATCTTTAATACGTTGTTCATCAAGCTGGTCCCCATTAAGGTAGATCTCCATGAGATTATCATCTATATCAGAGAGGCCTTCAAGCAAGATTTCCCTATATTTATGAGCTATACTCAAATATTCATCTGGTATGGGAATATAACTAAATCTAGCCCCCTTCGATGATTCATCAAACACTACGGCCTTCATCTTTACTAAATCTATAACACCAGCAAATTTATCCTCTTTGCCAAGAGGTATCTGTAATGGGACAGGACGTGCCCCAAGTTTATCCCTTAGTTGAACCAAGACGCGGTAAAAATCTGCCCCCATTCTATCCATTTTATTGATAAAGGATATCCTGGGAACCTTGTAATGATCTGCCTGCCGCCAAACTGCTTCTGACTGGGGTTGAACACCTCCCACAGCACAAAAGATACCGATAGCACCATCTAAAACCCGTAAACTTCTTTCAACCTCTATAGTAAAGTCCACATGACCCGGGGTATCAATAATATTTATCAAGCAACTATTCCAGGAACATGTAGTGGCGGCCGATGTAATAGTAATACCTCTTTCCTTTTCTTGCTGCATCCAGTCCATGGTAGCCTCACCATCATGGACTTCCCCTATCCTGTGTGTAAGACCCGTATAATACAGCACCCTCTCTGTAGTAGTGGTCTTGCCCGCATCTATATGGGCCATAATACCAATATTTCTAACCTGTCCTATAGAAATTTGCCTTGCCAAACCTATCTTTACCTCTTTCCTTACCAACGATAATGGGCAAAGGCCTTATTTGCCTCTGCCATCTTATGAGTGTCTTCCTTTTTCTTAATAGCACTACCCCTATTGTTATAGGCATCCAATAGCTCGAGGGCCAATCTTTCACTCGTTATCTTTTCACTCCTGGCCCTAGCTGCATTTATAATCCACCGTCTTGCAAGGATATCTCTCCTGTCAGGCCTGACCTCTGTAGGTACCTGATATGTGGCCCCACCTACCCGTCTAGATCGCACCTCTATTGATGGTCTTACATTTTCAAAGGCCTTATTGAAAACATCTAACGAATCCTCGCCAGTCTTTGATCCTATTATCTCTAGTGCATTATAAAATATCTGCTCTGCCTTGGATTTCTTGCCTTTAAGCATTATACAATTTATAAATTTACTTGCCATCTTATCCCTATACTTCGGATCCGGTGCTATATCCCTTTTAAGGCTACCCCTGTTTTTCCTTGGCATCTCTTAATCCCCTATTTCGGCCTCTTAGCCCCATATTTAGACCTGCCCTTACGACGGTCATCAACACCTTCAGCATCCATCACACCACGGATTATATGATATCTTACCCCAGGCAAGTCCTTGACGCGACCTCCACGTATCAACACTACTGAGTGTTCCTGAAGGTTATGTCCTTCTCCTGGGATATAAGAAGTAACCTCATACCCGTTAGACAACCTTACTCTGGCAACCTTTCTCAAGGCAGAGTTGGGTTTCTTAGGTGTTGTGGTGTATACACGCACACATACACCTCTCTTTTGGGGAGACTCCTGAAGGGCTGGGGTTTTCTTTTTCTTTTTAACCTCCAGCCTCCCTTTCCTCACTAACTGATTCAATGTCGGCATACTTTTTCCCTTATTATTATATTTATCTTTTCATCTTCCTTAAACTAAAAGAGGCCGTTATCTAGCAA
>CAZVAH010000247.1:0-3234 GCA_964625035.1 uncultured Bacteriovoracaceae bacterium
CTCCTGTACTGAACTCAACATCGACAACAGCGCTTATAACCTGTGAAACCTCTCCTACATTCATAACACCCACTCCTTATTCAATATTTTTATCCTTTAAGTGCCTCAGCACCACCCACCACCTCCATCAACTCGGTGGTAATAGCACCCTGCCTGGCACGATTATATTTAATAGTCAGCTTATCTATCATCTCACCTGCATTACCTGATGCATTCTCCATGGCTGTCATCCTTGCCCCATGTTCCGATGCAGCTGATTCAAGAAGCACCCTGTAAAAAAATATCCTGAGACTCATGGGAATCAGGGTATCCAAAAGAACCTCTTCTGAAGGCTCATAAAGATATTCCACCGTGGACATTTCATCATCTGCCTCTATAGGTTCAACAGGTAAAATTTTATCTGCGTGCAGGATCTGGCGCATAGCAGACTTAAACTCGTTAAATATGATGGTCACCTCATCAAACTCCTCTTTGACATATCCGCCCATAAGATCATCAGCAATCTCTACTGCAAGCTCATACGTGGGAGCCCCTATCATGGTACCCTTCCTTATGGGCAATCCCTTTCTTTTGAAGTAATCAACAGCCCGTCTGCCTACTAGAACCAAAGAATAATCCTCATAACGACTTTCATTCTCCTTAACAAAGGCCTCTGCTGCCCGAAAAACATTATGATTAAAGGCCCCACACAAACCTCTGTCCGAGGCAATTACCACCAAAACCCCTTTTTGGGGTTCCCGAACCCTCAATAAAGGATGCACGTCAGGATTAGTCCTGGTTACTAGCGATAACAGCACCTCATTCATCTTTATCGCATATGGTCTGGCAGCAATAATACTAGATTGAGCACGCCTCAACTTTGCAGCAGCCACCATACGCATGGCCCTTGTTATCTGCTCTGTCTTCGTAACAGATTCAATCCGTTTTCTCAGATCCTTTAAGCTTGGCATTATATCTCCCTACTTTTGGACAACAAATACCTTCTTGAACTCTTCTATAGCATCTTTTAACGCATTTTCAGTTTCAGCATCTAACGTGCCTGTATCACTTATAGCCTTTAAGATTTCAGGATGCTGATTATCAAAAAACAGATAGTACTGTTCCTCAAAGTCATGCAAGACCTCAACTGGATATTCATCAAGATATCCATTGATACCTGCGTACAATATGACCACCTGCCTGTCTACAGATAATGGGCTATACTGTGGTTGCTTAAGAATCTCCATTAATCTGGCCCCACGATTGAGCTGGGCCTGCGTGGCCTTATCCAGGTCAGATCCAAACTGCGAAAAGGCTGCCAGCTCCCTGTATTGAGCCAGATCCAGTCTCAAGCTTCCTGCCACCTTCTTCATGGCCTTGATCTGTGCATTACCCCCAACCCGGGATACAGAGATACCCACATTGATGGCAGGCCGAAATCCAGAATAGAACAGGTCTGTCTCAAGGAATATCTGTCCATCAGTGATGGAGATAACATTGGTTGGTATATATGCAGACACATCCCCTGCCTGTGTCTCTACGATGGGCATTGCAGTTAAAGAACCACCTCCCATCTCATCGTTGTACTTTGCAGCCCTCTCAAGTAACCTTGAATGCAGATAAAACACATCACCAGGAAACGCCTCACGGCCTGGAGGTCGCCTGAGCAGCAGGGATATCTGCCTGTATGCCTGGGCCTGCTTGGTCAGGTCATCATATATAATTAAGGCGTGCTGAGCATTATCCCTGAAATACTCTCCCATTGCAGCCCCTGAATATGGAGATATATACTGCATAGGAGCAGGATCTGATGCTGTTGCAGCCACTACTGTAGTATACTCCATGGCCCCATGCTGCTCTAACGTCGACACCACCTGAGCTACTGTGGACCTCTTCTGGCCTATTGCAACATAGATGCACTTTACATCTTTACCCTTTTGATTGATAATAGTATCAACTGCCAAGGCGGTCTTTCCTGTCTGGCGGTCGCCGATAATCAATTCTCTCTGGCCTCTGCCTATAGGTGTCATTGAATCTATGGATTTTAACCCTGTTTGCAGAGGTTCCTTAACAGGCTGCCTCCTTACAATCCCAGGGGCCTTCACATCAACAACACGCTGTTCTTTGGCCTCTATGGGTCCTTTCCCATCTATAGGTAGGCCTATGGCATTTACTACCCTGCCAATTATAGCATCACCAACAGGGACCTGCACAATCCTCTTGGTCCTCTTTACCTGATCCCCTTCCTTGATGCCTGTCACCTCGCCAAAGATAACACATCCGACATTATCCTCCTCCAGGTTAAGGGCCATACCATATATCTCTCCTGGAAATTCTACCAACTCACTGGACATAACATTTCTGAGTCCATAGACCCGGGCAATACCATCACCTACAGAGAGAATCGTGCCGGTCTCAGCAACATCAATCTCTTTTTCATAACCCTTGATCTGTTCTTTTATAATCTCACTTATCTCTTCTGCCCTTATCTGCATTGCCTATCACCTCTCTTTTAAACTCTGTTTTATTTTTTCTAACTGCGTTTTTATACTGCCATCATATACTATCCCTTCGGCTTCTGCAATAACCCCGCCTATAAGAGCCTGGTCCTTTTCAACCTCTACCACCACCTCTTTATCTATAATTCGGGATAGAGCTTGCGCTATTTTATTTACCATATCTCCATCTATATCCATCGCAGTGAGCAGTTGCACCCTTACCTTGCCTGCCTTTTCATCCAAAAGCGTATGGTAAGAATCCAGGATGTCATCTAAATATCTAAATCTGTCCTTTCCCAGCAATATATTCAAAAACCTTAGCATATATTCAGATAGCCCTATCTTGCTCACAATATTGTCAAGTATCCTGCGCTTTAGAAGAAGATCATACAGTGGAGACTCCAAGATTGATTTTAGTTCATTACTTGAAGCTACAACCTTTGCCACAGTCTCTAATTCCTCAAGAAACTGCTTTTCCTTGGTTTCTTCCTCTCCGACTTCAAATAATGCCTGTGCATACCTCTTTGCTACTAAATCGCCCTTCAATTTTGCCTCACCACCTTATCCAAGTATTCCTCTATTATACGTTTCTGGTCATCAGCTGTAATCTTCTCTTCAATAATATCAGCAGCAAGCTTACACGCCATATCTGCTACAGCCTCTTTCAGACCTGTCTTTGCCTTTTGTATCTCCTGCTGAGCACTATCTTTTGCCTGCTCAATAAGCCTCTTGGATGCAATCTTACCTTCTTCTATAA
>CAZVAH010000248.1:0-3232 GCA_964625035.1 uncultured Bacteriovoracaceae bacterium
GCAGTAGCCATGGCAATGGCAGTATCTGCCACCCCATAATATATTCTTATTTTGTTATTTTTTTCCAGTATAGCCCCACATGGGAACACAACATTCGGGACATCACCTATCCTTTCATATGGCTCTTCAGGGCCAAGGATAAAATGCTTTGTGTATCCCTTGATTGTGTATGGTTTTTCAAGATTCAGCAGCATGGCTCCTACCCGGTATATCCTGCCGCTTCCTGTCTGCCTTACTCCGTGGTAGAAGAGCAACCATCCCTTCTTAGTCCTTATAGGTGGGGTAGATGCCCCTAATCTGTCCGAACTCCATCCACCACCAGAGCCGTGATTCATAAGCACTCTGGATTTTCCCCAGTAGGTCAGGTCAGGGGAGAATGACATCCATATATCACCTCTCTGCCCTCCAATCCCTCCAGGTCTTGTTACCATTGCATACTCCCCATTGATTTTTTCTGGGAATAGGACCCCATCTTTATTATCTACCTCTGTTGCAAGGCATATCCTTTCAAATTTTTTAAAGTTTGTGGTCTTACCAATTCCTATCCTTACTCCATAGGGGCCGAATGCAGTATAAGTGATATAATAGATTTCATCAATGAGGGTTATTCTTGGATCTTCCACCCCAAGTCTTTCGTAGGGCTCATAGATAAGATCCCGTGATGGCTCGATCCATGGTTTTTTATCTATATCGAAATTTATGCCGTCTAGTGATCTGGCAAGGGTTAAATGGCTCTTCCCCTCAAGGTCTTCTATCCTTAGGAGCATTATATACTCATTTTTGTATTTGCATACAGCAGCATTGAAGACCGAACTGCACGGATAAGGAATATCTGTCCTCTTGATAATGGGGTTTTTATAATACCTTTCGAAAGGTGAACGATTCATTATGAATTTCCTCTACCTGCCTTTCTTCACATCCAAAATATTCATTTTAATCCATCCACATATTATTTATCTCTAATACAGATGATTCGGCAAGTGCTTTATATATCTTTATATGTCTTTCACTTATTTTTGACCAGGAGATATGGTCTTGTACATACATCAGGGCATTGGTAGAAAACTGTTTTCTTAAGGCAGTATCCTCTAACATCTTGATAATATTGTCTATATAATCTTGTTCAGTATTGTTTACAAGGCCTGCATGTGTCTTTTCGATAAGAGAGTTCATTGCATTTGTGTTACTGGTAATAATGGGTTTTCCAAAGGCCAGGCAGTGTGCAACAATACCGCTTTGAGAGCTTATGGAGTAGGGAAGGATTACCATATCAGATGCCGAGATTATTGTATCAAAGGAATCCTGGGATATTTGTCCGCGTATCACCTTTATAGTGTCCCTTGCAGGGGATGTGTTTATCTCTTTAAAGAGCATATTCCTATAATCTCTATACTCGATACCTCTTACCTTGCCAGCCATTAAGAGTAGTATATCTTTTTTATTTTGCTTCGCTACTATTTTTGGCCATAGCCTTACAATCCTTTCAAATTTTTTGCTGGGTCTGAAATAGCCTATCATGAGTACAACCTTTGTATTATCACGAAGTTGCAGTTTAGCCTTTGCATTCTCTACCAGCTGTATCTCTCTAGCTCCATGTGGGACCAAATGGATTTTGTCCAATAATTCTTTCCTTTTTATAAAATGTTTCAAGGCCTCAAGCTGATATGATTCATGAACGATTATTACATTTGAGTTTTCTATGATAGATGTAAGGATTAAACGGGGTTGTTCTTGTATTTTATTATAAACTGTGTGAAGTGTGACCACAACAGGTATATCTGCGAGCCTAAATTGTAGTATCAATGGGATTACAGATACACCAGAATGCTTTCCATACAAACCAAACTCGTGTTGAATATGAACCAGGTCTGGGGTTAATCTTGCCATCACAGCGAATGCCTTTTCAGCCAAATCTCCATCTTCATAGTCAAAGGCTGCAAAGACATTTTTCCCATTGCCCCCATAGTGAGAGACAATATACGCATCTATGCCTTGAGCCCGCAGGGCGTCTGTAAGGTATTGGGTATAGGTTGCAATGCCGCATTCTATTGGAGGGTATGTAGAAATAAAACCTATCCTCATTTAAGGAGCCTCCTTTGATAAATTATATTTTGCATTTGATCAAGCCTGTTATATGTATAGATCCTATAATATCTTTTGACAAGATGGTTATTTAAATTTAGGCTACCCTCATATATAAAAGGTTATACAAAGGGATAGTAAGATGAGATTATTTAGATTTGTTTTTATCATTTCCATAGCATACCTTGTGGGAGGAGCTATGGTATTATTTGCTGCAGATGGATCTGTACTTGATAAGCCTGAAATGAAAAGCCTTAATGTCAGATTTAATGGGGAGACTATTAAGTCATTTTACACAGTAATAGATGCAAGGTCTCCTAGGCAGAGGGCTGCAGATGAGAAAAGGGGCTGGCTCGCAGGCGATGTAGTTGTATTCTTTCAAGGCCATGGGCAAAGATCAACAGATGCCTATAAATTCACCTCAAAGCTGGCTTTAAAAAGCAAGTCAGGTATTGTTGTCGTGCCCGTTAGTGATACGCCGTATGGCGAGGACAAAGATTGGCGTGGTGATAGGGGTAAGGATGTTATACTCATGGAGGTGGTGAGATATCTCCTTTATGGAAGGGGTATATATGTAGATGGGTATCGACCTATTTCAGATATGCCCGTATATGTAAATGATAAGGATATGCTTAAAAATATGTCTCCTGAAGGGATACATACAAGGCTTTTGGCTGTTGGGTGGTCTCATGGCGGGATATTGGCAAGGCGTTTTGCCCATGCATATCCTGATGCAACCGGTGGCCTTGCTCATGTATGCCCTGCCGGCTATGCACAAAGGGGAGTACTAAGGCTGGTCCTTGGATTTGGACGCGAGAGTATTCATACATCTACCTTGAGCTTTAAGGGCCATGGACGAGATGTCCTTAAGGCAAGCTGGGGTATAACTAAAGGTGTTGTAGGGGATTTCTTAAGGGCTGTTCCGTCTGCTGCCATCCATTTGCATCCATCAAAGCTATTTAGGCCCTTCAGAGATGTGAAGGACTGTACCTTGTATTGTGATGACACCAACCTTCCTGTTCCCGATATAGACTATGTGGTGGTGGTCTTTGGGGATAGTGATTCGTGTATGGATGTAAGGAAGCAGGCTGGCATAGCAGATCCACATGAGCCGTCTGAGGTAGAAGTGGAAAGATTCTGGTCCAGGTTT
>CAZVAH010000249.1:0-3231 GCA_964625035.1 uncultured Bacteriovoracaceae bacterium
GTAATGATATTAAAGGGGAGGCATCTTGAGCCATATAGCATATAGATTTGTTCTGGTCTTTATATGTCTATTATCTTTATCTACATCTACCCTGGCGGACGATCTGGAGATCTCGGTTATAGATACTGAGCTCAACAATATAGTATCAGATATACCATGTGTTGATATTACCGAGACGGCACCTTTTCAGCTTACATACGAAAAGGAAGGATCAATATTCCATGTTATGGATAATGCCGGAATATCCTATAGTGCTACTAGTATTAAAGATGCAGTTGACGGGTATCTAAGATTAAGGGGGGTGTGTGTTGTTCATGAGATAGTAATAAGAGGCACTAAACGTATATCAACCGATGCCATACTCTTCAGACTCTCATCTACTAAAGGTGATATCTTACATAAATCTGCCATAAGGCACGATATAGAAAACATATATTCCATGGGGTATTTTGAAAGCTGTGATGCATCTTTTGAGGATGATACATTGATATTTAACGTGAAAGAGTATCCTGTGATAATGGAGGTAAAGGCCGAGGGGAACAAAAAGATAGATGATGAAAAGATACTCGATGCAGTAGGACTGAAGCGTTTCAATATCCTTAACACAAGGATATTAAAGACCAGTATTGACCGGATAAAGGGTCTCTATAGAGAAAAAGGTTACTATAATGTAGAGGTAACCTCGTCAAAAGAAGAAACCGAAGGAGGGATCGTCCTTACCTTTCATGTAGATGAGAACAAGAGATTATTTGTGAAAAAGGTATTATTCGACGGTAGTAAGCATATATCACCAAAGAAATTGAGAAAGGTAATGAAGACAAAGACAAGATGGCCTTTAGGTCTGTTTTCTCATGCAGGCTCTTATATAGATTCAGATATTGATACCGATCTTTTGAGAATAGAGCAGTATTATGGTGATCAAGGCTACCTTGATGCTAAAGTGGGCAGGCCTCAGGTGGACATAAGGGAGGGGGATGGTATATACATTACTATACCTGTAGAAGAAGGCCCGCTATATCATTTAGGGGACATAGATATAACAGGGGATCTTATAAGACCCAAAGAGGAGTTCATAGATACCTTTGGCCTCTCGCGTGGGGATGTGATGAGCAAAAGCGAGCTTCATCTCGGCCTCGAGCGTATTCGTGATATCTATATGGATGAAGGTTATGCCTATGTCCAGATAAAACCTATCACGAAGGTAGAAGATGCAACTGTAAACTTAAGACTTGATATCAAAAAGGGCAGCCCTGTCCATATAGACGAGATTCATATCAGGGGTAATACAAAGACCCGAGATAAGGTCATAAGGCGGGAACTAAAGCTACAGGAAACAGATCTGTTTTCATCCACTGCTATCAAGCGTAGCAAGGATAAGTTGAACCGTCTTGGATATTTTTCGAGTGTGGCTATAGAACCAGTACCTTCAAAGGATGGTAAGATCAGTCTTGATATAAGAGTGGAGGAAAATCCCACAGGGATGCTGTCCTTTGGTGTCGCATACTCCAGTACAGATAAACTCATGACTACAGTGGACGTGAGCGAAAACAACCTGATGGGACTTGGGCTTAAGACAAAATTCAGTATGGAATATGGTAAGAAAAGGAAGAGCTATAGCGTAGAGTTTGTAGAACCATGGCTTTTTGACCACCCTATATCTTTAGGTGTAAAATTGTATAATCGAGAGCGTGAGTTGCTTTATTATACAAAGGCCTCAAAGGGTGGCAGTATCAATGTGAGCTATCCGCTGTTTGAGGAAGTAAGGCATTATATCTCATATGACTACGAAAAGGTATCTAAGTTAGAGGACATTGATCCAAACTATGAATACCTCCTTAATCCAGATGTAAAGGATGGCTGGACAACTAGCAGCATAACCAATACACTGTACAGGGATACCACTAATGATTATTACAGACCCACGCGTGGTTCAAATGTTTCAGTCTCCATAGAATATGCAGGCCTGGGAGGAGATTACCATTTTACCAGGACTACAGCCAAGGCTGCCAAATTTTTTCCCATATACAAAGACAAGGTAGCCTTAATGTTAAAGGCGAGGTGGGGTACGATAAATGGTGCCCAGGGTGATGAAGTGCCTTTATATGAGAGATTTAGCCTTGGTGGATTGAGTTCAGTCCGTGGGTTTAAGTATGGTGAGGTAGGGCCGAGGGATGATGTGGGAAATGTTATAGGGGGCAGACGTATGGTCATATTCAATACAGAAATAACATTTCCTATAGGGGGCGTCCCAGGGCTTTCAGGCCTTGTATTCCTTGATGCGGGTAATGCCTATAATAAAAGTATAGATCTTACTTACCTAAAGAAATCATATGGGGGTGGGTTTCGTTGGGTAACACCTATGGGGCCATTAAGACTGGAATATGGCAAGGTGATTAGCCCAAAGGATTATGAATCCACTGGTGGCTGGGAGTTTAGCATAGGCACATTCTTTTAAGGGATTGGTTTGCTCAAGTTCATCCATCCTGCGACAGATTAATAAAACATAGGTGATCATATTTATCGGTGTAAAGATCTTGCCCTCGCCTCGCACGGTTCATTACATGATACCACGCATTCGGAAAGTCTATCCTCAATGCTCTAGCCATGTCATTTAGATATTATAACCACAAAAGCAAAGGTCAAACGAAGACTTGACCCCTCTCACTCCTCATTTTCTCCTAGTCGAACGATACAGCTAAGGGGCGCGGCGATTTTTTGCCGCGTCCCCTTGAGCGCCATGTTAGGCTCTTTAGTCGTAGTGTTAAGTGTCGGTTTCGATCCCTTGTTGTCGGGATGTGTTTTCAATTTCATCAATATAACGGTTAATGGCTTTTTTAACCATTAATGCAACAAGCCAACCTATTCCAGTAATTTTCGGGGTAAATTCGTAGGTAAACCGAATTTCTGTCGATGCATCTTGCGGGATAAATTCGGCTTTTGCATGGTGATCTTTCATCGGGGCACCTGATAAAATTCTATAGGTAAATGACTTAGGAGCATTTATGGACTCGAGGCGCTCACGGACCTTAACTTTCCCTATAGTAATAGTTCGTATCGAACCAACACCTTGTGAGGCTGGATCACCGTGATTTTCAACCTCGACCATAATCCCGGGACCTGGAGATTTCTTAAAATCACCGGCTATCTCCCAAACTTTTTCAACTGGTAAATCCACCTTCCTTATAATGGTAAATGATGTCATTTCCCCGTTCCTCCTTTCTTGGTTATGAG
>CAZVAH010000250.1:0-3227 GCA_964625035.1 uncultured Bacteriovoracaceae bacterium
ACCCCAGACCATTTCTTGATATGGATACAACTTAGGAATCTGATTGATCAAGGGAACCGAGTCTTTATGTGCAAAGATATCGATGCCAAATTTTTGCTTTAAAAGACAGTTTGCACCCACATGGTCTTCGTGATAATGCGTGTTTACAGCACATTTAATATGGCGGCCCTCAAGAATTTTAATAAATTCCTCAGATGTATGCCTGCACCCGGTATCAATAAGGAGCCCGTCTACAAGGTATGCAGCAACCCAATAAAGCACTCGGCCCTCTAAGACACGACCCATCTTGATCTGCATTACTTCTTCTATCTCTTTTATCTCGATCATCCTACTTGCTCTTCCCCCAATGAAATACCTATTTCTGCAAAAGGATCTTGACAAGTTGTCTGGTGATACATATATTTATCTGCACTTTGCGGGAATAACTCAGTGGTAGAGTGTAACCTTGCCAAGGTTAAAGTCGCGGGTTCAAATCCCGTTTCCCGCTCCAATCCATTTATGGCAGCCCTTCCAAGGGCTGCCTTTTTATTTTTAAGGATACACCCTGTAGATCATCCTCGGAAAGGGTATTGCCTCCCTTACATGCTTTAGCCCGCATATCCATGCAACACACCTTTCTATCCCAAGTCCAAACCCTGAATGAGGCACAGAGCCATACTGCCTTAAGTCTAAATACCATTTATACCGATCGGGATCCAACTTGTTATCTTTGATAGTAGCCAGTAACACATCATAATTGTCTTCACGCTGAGAGCCACCTATAATTTCCCCATAACCCTCTGGGGCCAAGAGATCAGCACATAGCACACAATCAGTCCTTTCAGGGTCTTGCTTCATATAAAAGGCCTTTGCCTTTTTGGGGTAGTTTTCTATAAAGACCGGCTTATCGAATGATTTTGTAATTACTGTCTCATCTTCACCGCCCAAGTCAGATCCCCACTGGATTTCAGATCCTTCCTTTTTCAGAAGAGAGATGGCCTCATCATAACTTATTCTATAAAATGGGGAGGTAACCTTTTTTAACGGGCCTACATCTCTTTCAAGATATTTTAGCTCTGAAGCCTTTTCTTCTATTGTCTTTTGTACAGTGTATGAGACAAGATCCTCCTGCAAGGCGAGGTTCTCATTATGATCACAAAATGCAACTTCTGCTTCTGCCATCCAAAATTCTGTCAGGTGCCGTCTTGTCTTGGACAGCTCTGCCCTGAATGTGGGACCCAGGCAATACACCTTACCCAGGGCTGGTAAAGTAGCTTCCAGGTAAAGCTGGCCTGTTTGCGTGAGGTAGACCTTGCCCAGATCAAAATAATCCACGGAAAACAGATTTGTTGAATCTTCTCCATATGTGGTGGTGAATATAGGCGTATCCACTAATGTAAACCCATTTATATGAAAGTATTCTCTAATATTCCTGATTAATGCATCCCTCACCCTTAAGATGGCTACCTGCCTTGAAGAGCGCACCCATAAGTGGCGATGGTTTAATAAAAAATCAGGGCCATGTGCCTTCTTTCCTATGGGGAACTCATCTGCCTTATGTACTATATCTAAGGCCTGTACTTGCATTTCATAACCACCAGGCGCCTTAGTCTCCTGAACTACTATGCCAGTGGCTATTACAGAAGACTCTAGCGGGAGCTTCTTGACCTCGTCATATCCATCCCCAAGATCTTGCCTTGTTACAACCCCCTGGCATATGCCACTGCCATCCCGTATGATAAGAAAAGAGACCTTTCCACTTGATCTGCGGTTTGCTATCCATCCCTTAATGGTTACAGTCTTACCTTCTTGAGCAGGAAACTCTGATATACTGCACTGTCCCATAAAATACCTCCAGGTTGTTCGTTGCACCACTAATAAAGCATTAAATTATGCTCTCAACAACAATAAAATATACATGAAAGGCCTTTTTACACTCAGAACCGGGCAATTGCACCCCCTTGACTGCACCACCTATGAATTGTATGAATGAGGGCTATGAATGGATATGTAAAGATCTTTACATATGGATGCCAGATGAACGACCTGGATACACAAAAGATGTATTCTCTGCTTTTTAAAAAGGGCTGGCATCCAACAACTAAGACAGCTAAGGCAGATATCATTATATTAAATACATGCTCTGTAAGAAAGAAGGCCTATGAGAAGACCCTCAGCAATCTGGGCAGGCTTAAAAAATATAAAGAGAAGAAACCATCTCTCATCATTGCTGTAGCAGGGTGTGTGGCGCAACAAGAAGAAGATAATATAATAAAACGTCTTCCCTATGTTGACATAGTACTTGGAACACACCAATTGCATAAACTGGCAAATATTGTAGATGATATATTAAGATATAAAAAGTCTGTAGTAGATACTGTATTTGACCATTACATTCCGTCCATGGATATCATACCTTTGAAACGATTTTTAACCCCTTCGCATAAGGCATATATAAATATCATGCAGGGGTGCAATAATTTCTGCTCGTATTGCATAGTGCCCTATGTGAGAGGCCGTGAGATAAGCCGTGATTACAAACAGATACTTGATGAGATTGAAAACCTTTCAAAAAATGGGGTAAAAGAGGTTTTTTTATTAGGGCAAAATGTAAACTCATATAGAGGTGGTATAACATTTCCAGAACTGCTGGAAAGGATACATGATATAAATGGGGTAGAGCGCATCCGCTTTACCACATCACATCCAAAAGACGTTACAGATGAGTTGATTGAATGTTTTGGCAAGTTAGATAAGCTTTGTAATCACATCCACCTGCCCTTTCAATCCGGATCTGATAATGTACTTAAGGCCATGAACAGAGGTTATACAAGGCAAGACTACCTCAGGTTAATAGAGAAATTAAAGGCCTCAAGAAGAAATATGGCCTTTAGCGCAGATGTAATAGTAGGCTTCCCTACTGAGACAGATAAGGACTTTGCCCTTACCATGGATTTGATTAATACTGTAAGATTTGATCTCCTGTATTCTTTCAAGTATTCCCCAAGGCCAGGGACAAAGGCCTCGAATATGACAGATAACGTGCCTATCGCAGAAAAGGCAAGAAGGCTGGGTATACTACAGGACGCACAGAGACAGATGACATTAAGTAGCAATCAGGCACGGGTAGGCAACGTATATGATGTGATCGTGGATGGAATCAGCAAGCGGGATCCCCATGCTGTATCCGGCAGGACAACCCAGAATACAATTGTAAATTTTAAGGGCTCTCATGAGCTCATAGGCAC
>CAZVAH010000251.1:0-3215 GCA_964625035.1 uncultured Bacteriovoracaceae bacterium
TTACTTTGCCTCTACCTGTATTTTTATCATAGACCTCAGGATCATCCATTAAGGCCTTAAGGACTTGAAGATTGTCACCGAATATCAGTTTGTTAGTCCAACCACCATCGCCATTTCCGAAAGTTTTTACAGGTTGCAGAGGAACCGCCATTGTATCTGCCAGGATATCCTCTTCTCGATCTTTACCATCATAAGTTAATTCGTATTCCTTCTTTGTTTCAAAGGGGATGATGTATCTATAACTATCAGGAAGTGGCTTACCCTGCTTTAGAAACTGAGTTATAAGCTCGATCTCCTCCTTGTTCAATTTATCCATAAATGGCTCCTTTTTTCCAGCATTTTCTCGGCAATCATGCTAAGACACAATACCTTCCCTTTTAAGGCTCAACCGGTTTAATCAAATCCAGTTTTACCAATTTAGCCAGATGATCCCGTGATATTTCGTTCAGAGACATGAAACATATTCTGATATTCCTCGGTAGTTATTTTCAAAGTCGGCTCAAACATTTTTTCCTCGTTTCATACTCAAAAGGTTTAGGCTATATTCTTCGATCAATCCCTCATCTGCAAAGCTGAAATATCTATTATCACCTATGATAATATGATCCAAGACTTTAATCTGCATAAGACCTCCTGCAGAAACCAACTCCTTGGTTATATCCTTATCGCTTGGAGAAGGGATTGGATCTCCTGATGGGTGGTTATGGACAAAGATGAGGCTTAAGGCGTTATTTTTAAGTGCACTTTTTATCACCTCGCGGGGATAGATCGATGAGGTATTTAAGGTCCCTTCAAATAGGTCTTCAATCTCGACAATCTTATTTTTGCCGTCTAAAAAGATGACCTTAAAGATCTCTTTTTTAAGATCGCGCATGGAGTGATAAAGATAATCAAAGACTTCCTTTGAAGATCTACTAAGGGGTTTTTCAAGGGTCTTTTCTTTGAGAAAGCGTCTTGCTACCTCTTGAACAAGTTTTATAGCAAAGATATTATATGGGCCGATCCCTTTAATTTCCTGAAGTTCCTCTATTGGCGCCTCTAAAACACCCCGAAGCGTTTTAAACCTTTTTATAGCCTCTTTTGCCTGGACTTTGCAATCTTTTCGAGGGGTTCCAAGGGTTAATAACAATTCAACTATCTCATAATCATGAAATCCTGAAATACCGGCCCTCACAAATTTCTCTCGCAGCCTCTTTCTGTGACCTTTTTGATCCTTTCGATTTTCCATCACCCTAACCTTCTTCCTGTGGACATAAATATCAATTAAAGGATTTTTACCCCAGAAGGCAAGCCCAAAGGTTTTTATGTTCAAAGTTCTATGTTTTAAGTTTATGAGTTCGCAAAGGTTCAGGTGGCTGATCTGGGATTAGGCATCAAGAGAAGATCTGATGGGTACAGGTTCAGGACATAGGTAACGGAATAGGTTCAAGACATAGGTAACACTTTCTGAGAATATGGCGTGAAAAATCCTTTGGGGGTTTTAAGGTGTTTGTCATATATGCTATATCTTAATCCCAAGATGATTAAGGATAGTGTGGAAAAGACCCGGGAAGAGATATTGCAGGAGATGGCCAAGGCCCTGGGCCACACCGGCAGCATACTAGAAGAGACACTTAAGCAGTTGGAGGAGATAGAATTTTCCATGAGCCAAATTGAGGATATGGAAGAATACAATCGCATGGTGGATATATTTAATGCAGTAAGGAAGCGAGCCATATTCAGAAGAAAAATGCTCATGATCCACAGGGAGGCACTAGGGTTGAGGCAGCACAAATTTATGGATATATTCTATCCAATCCCCTCTATGAAAAGGAAGCGATAAATCACCAGGGGGCTTATATGTGTGATGTATTTATTATAGGGGCAGGCCCGGGCGGGTATGGCGCAGCAATCAGGGCAGCCAAAACAGGGCTAAAAGTAGCCATTGCAGAGGCGGATGCCATTGGCGGTATTTGCACGAACAAGGGATGCATCCCCACAAAGACATATATTGAGAGCATCAATCTATTAAAGCAGATAAAGAATTCAAAGAGATTTGGTATAGATGTTGAGGGTGCCTCTCTTAACCTGAGTTCACTCAATAAACGCAAAGACAGGATTGTTTCTCGCCTTGTAAAGGGAATAGAATATCTACTAAAGGAAAATGATGTAAAGGTATACCCCTCAAAGGCCACGATCACAGCCCCTGGTAAGGTTAAGATTGGGCAAGATATAATTGAGGTGGGCTCTATTATCGTTGCCACAGGCTCGAAGCCCAAGGTGCCGACCTTTATGGATGTTCCAGGGATATGGACAAGTGATAATGTATTTACCCTTAGAGAGCTACCCACTTCCCTGCTGATTGTAGGCGGTGGCGCAATCGGCGTAGAGATGGCAGATATATTTGCCAGTCTGGGAGTTCATGTAACTATTGTGGAGGCAATGGATAGGATCTTGCCAGCAGAGGATAGAGAGGTATCTAAAGAAATAGAAAGGGTATACAGGGATATTGACATAATCACATCTTCGAAGGTAAGCAAAGTTTCAGGTACTGGCCCCTTTACTGTAATCATTACTACCCCTGGGGGGGATATACAACTCAATCCCCCAAATATCCTCTGTTGTATAGGAAGAGCGCCAAACCTCCCAAAAGAGCTTATAGACATGGAGGTTTGTCTTAATAAAGCCGGTGGCATAGCAGTAAATGAGCATATGGAAACCTCTATAAAAGGGATATATGCCGTGGGGGATATTACAGGAGAGTATATGTTTGCACATGTAGCAGCCAAGGAGGGGGTGGCTGCAGCCCGAAACATCGCAGGGGAGGATGTATGTGTGGGCTACCAGGCTATACCTTCTGTAATCTTTACCCATCCGGAGATTGCATCTGTCGGGGCGCTATCAGATGAGTTAATAGGTAAGGACTATAAAACAGGGATGTTTCCCGTCTCTGCCCTTGGCAGGGCAAGGACTATGGAGGCAAATACGGGTTTCGCCAGGATAGTAGCCACCCAAGCTGGCAAGATTAAAAGGGTTACCATAATGGCCCCGCATGCAACAGAGCTTATATCATGGGTAGCGTTAGCAATTGATCAAGGATTGACCATAGATGAATTTTTAAGCCCCACATATCCCCATCCAACCATGGCAGAGATTGTAAAAGAGGCATCAGAGGACCTTCTTGGTTTTAGCATCCATAAACCATGAGAAAGCATTCAGCTTATCAGCTAACAGAC
>CAZVAH010000252.1:0-3190 GCA_964625035.1 uncultured Bacteriovoracaceae bacterium
GATATTCACGACAGTGTGTTTTTGGATTTAGCAAAAACATGTATTACCCCCTTTTAAAAAATAAGTATTTGGTATCATAGATGCCTAATATTACATTATATATGGCGACATACTGCCTGTCAAGCACACATAGTTTCTTTTACTGTTCACTATTCTTAGGTTCTAATCTGCCTGCGGTAAAGAGAGGATGCCCATAAGATTTCTTCTGAATTGTTTGTATGTGATTCTTTCAAGGGCAGTATTATAGGTGATAGATTTAAATTCTTCTTCCCCTATCTGAGCAAGTTTTTTTATGGGGTATGTTGATGGTTTATTCGCATTCATAAAATTATCCTCCCTGGTGGAGCATGGATTCTGGTTCCATGGGCACACCTCCTGGCATATATCGCAGCCAAAGAGCTTATCGTGCTGTCTTAGCCTGTCTTGTTTAGTAAATTCACCTTTATGCTCGATAGTGAGATAAGATATGCACAACCTTGCATCGATAGTTCGGTCCTTTCTTATAGCACCTGTAGGGCAGGCTTCAATACATGCCCTGCAATCCCCGCATTTGTCATAACAAGGGGTGTCTATCGGGTATTCTCTGTTAATTATGAGCTCTCCTAAGAATATCCATGAACCAAACTTATCATTTATCAATAGAGAGTTTTTCCCTTGCCAGCCAAGGCCTGCCCTTTGAGCTATGGCCTTTTCTGCGATAGGGGCTGAATCAACAAAGATTCGTGCCTTAAGCCCTGGATCCGACTTTTTCATGAATCGAAATAACATCTTTAATTTATCTTTTAATATCTTGTGATAATCGTAAGTACGTGCATATCTGGAAATCAGGTTGTTACCTGAATTGTCCTCCTTAAAATAGCTGATACCAATGGAGATAATAGTCGCTGCATCGGGGAAGAGTAGTCTTGGATCAAAACGTTTTGATGGGCTATTGTATAGCCATGACATATCGCCTGCACAGCCTGACGCAAGCCATTCCTTAAATACTATGAAGTTTGGGTTTAATGGCTGTGGGTCTGTAAACCCAATAAGGTCTATATTTATTGTATTGGCATACGAGCGCAACTCTTCTTTAGATATTATTTTCTTCATGTGCAAGGACATTTCCTACCTTGCGCAATAACTCATCGGGTAAGAAAGGCTTTGGCAGAAATTCTACATCCTTTATCTCATCTTGACTTATCATATTCCCTACATAACCAGACATATAGATGACCTTTATATCAGGTTTTATAGAGAGCATCCTTTTTGATAGCATCTTCCCATCTATCCTGCGCATTATCATATCTGTAATCAGCAGGTCTATTGTGCCTTTGTACTGTCTTGCCAGTTGCAGGGCATCTCCTCCATTTCGGGCTGATAATACCTTATACCCCTTTTGTTCGAGTATCTCTACGACAAGATTACGTACAGTATCTTCGTCTTCAACAACAAGGACAGTCTGTTCCTTTTCAGTTTGAGAGCTTTCTATCGTGAGAGCTTCTTTTTTTGTCACCCCTTCCTCAACATGGGGCAAGAGAATCTCGAATCGAGAACCCTTACCTGGTTCACTCTCCACTAGTATCTCTCCCTTACATTGTTTTACAATACCATATATTGTTGGCAGGCCAAGCCCGGTACCAAGGATCTTATCCTTGGTGGAGAAGAAGGGCTCAAATATGTGTTCTTTAGTGTCTTCACTCATCCCTATGCCAGTATCCTTTACAGATATCGTAATATACTTACCTGGTTTAAGGTCAGTGTAAGCCTCGCTCTTTGACTTGTCCAGGATCATACTATCTGTATAGATGGTAAGTTCTCCATCATTTGGCATGGCATCCCTGGCATTGACAGTCAGATTAAGAATGATCTGAGTGAATTGAGAGGGATCGATCTCAATATTTCCAATTTCAGGGGTTGTATGGATGATTAGTTTTATATTTTCTCCTGCCAACTTCTGCAATATATTTTCCATATTAGAGATTTCAACATTTACATCAACAACCTTTGGTTCCGCCTCCTGTTTCTTGGAAAACGCAAGGATCTGGTTTGTCATCTCGGATGCCTTTTGTCCGGCCTCATATATCTGGAGGAGTTTTTTGTATGAGGGATCATCTTTGTCAGTAGATTGGACTAGTATTTCTGTATAGCCAATTATGACTGTAAGCAGGTTATTAAAATCATGGGCTATACCACCTGCCAGTCTTCCTATTGCCTCAATATGCGCTGTCTGGTGAAGTTTTGTTTCCAGGGTCTTATACTCTGTAATGTCTTGGGCATTATACTGGAGGGCAACAACCTTCCCGTTTTTTTTGATGGGTCTGCCGGTTGCCAGGAGATAAATTACTTTGCCATCCTTTGTTATACCCCGATTCTCATACTGCACTTCTTTTCCTGCGAGGTTTTCTTTCCAGATTTCTATATATTTTTGTGTCTCATCCTTATGGGCAATCTTTAAGATGTTTTTGCCGATCAATTCTTGCCTTGAATAGCCGCTTATGTCTACCACCTTCTTATTGACCCTGGTGATATAACCCTGTGTGTCTGTAGTGGTAATCATCCCGCTTGCGTTCTCAAAGAGATCCTCAAATAGGGTTTTGTCATCCTCAAGATCGGCTCTTTTTCCCTTGAACCTCGTGATGTCAGTCGAGATACAAAAGATCCCTATCAGATTTGATTCTGAATCATGGACAGCGAATTTTGCAGTCAAGAAATAGCATTTCTTGCCTCCTGGCGTCGTTATCTCTTCTATTTCTCGTATCAAAGGTTTGCCTGTGCTTAAGATCTTTTGTTCGTCTTTAGAGGCCTTGGTTGCATACTCTTGTTCAAAAAAATCGGCATCCGTCTTCTGAAGGGCCTCTTGTTTATTGTCTATTCCTAATGTTTTCATATATGCATTGTTGATCCATATAAGACGTCCCTTTATATCCTTAAGGCAGAGGTTTTCAGGAATGTTATCTAACAGATCATAAAGGAGATCTTGATTTAACATAGTCAAAAGATTTTTATCTGCTTTACTCATAAGATAATATCCTCAAGCTTTTGTTGGGTTATCGGCACGATCGCATATAAGACTTAAATTATAAAGCTAGATTTCTTTGCCTCTCGATTACTCCAAGATCACTCAGGCTTCACTGCGAAGCGCCAAGTCTAGCCAATGAAACTAATCAAACCAATGAAACCAACAAAACTATATAAATATCTTTTTCAT
>CAZVAH010000253.1:0-3178 GCA_964625035.1 uncultured Bacteriovoracaceae bacterium
AAGCTGTATAAGGTAATGGGTAACGAAGATCTTTCTGAGGTATCCTCTACCCATTATATGGCAGGACGCATTATTGCAATACGCACGTTTGGAAAGGCCTCCTTTATCCATTTTCAGGATTTTACAGGTAGGCTTCAGGCCTTCTTTGAGAAGAAAAGACTTGGTGATTCTCTCTATGAATTGTTTAAGAAGCTTGATATAGGTGATATTATAGGACTCTGGGGTAGTCCGATAAAGACCCGTACTGGCGAGCTCACCTTATATGTTGATGGGTTTGAGTTACTTACAAAGTCGTTTAGGCCACTTCCTGAAAAGTGGCATGGTCTGAGGGATATAGAAACCAGGTATCGACAAAGATACGTTGATTTGATCGTATCCCCTAAGGTGAAAGAGGCCTTTCTTATAAGAAACAGGATTATACAGCGGTTTCGTTCATACATGGATGAAAAGGGTTTCATAGAGATAGAGACACCAATGATGCATCCCATCCCAGGGGGGGCTATAGCAAAACCTTTTATCACACATCACAATGCACTTGGTATGGACCTTTATTTAAGGATTGCACCTGAACTATATCTAAAGAGGCTGATAGTCGGAGGTTTTGAGAAGGTCTATGAGTTAAACAGGAATTTCAGGAATGAGGGTATATCTACCAAACATAATCCAGAGTTTACCATGATGGAGTTTTATATGGCCTATGCAGACTTTTCTGATCTTATGAACTTTACTGAGGATATGATACCCTCTATAACAAGAGATATCCTGGGGGGAGAGGTTATTGAGTATCAAGGTGCTAAGATAGATCTAACCCCCCCATGGAAGAGATATACATTCAAAGACGCTATAGTGGAGATAGGGGATGTCCCGAAAGATGTATTGGAGGATAAGGAGAGTGCAATAGATTTTTGCAAAAAAAGAGGCATAGACTTAGGAGGAAATGAATCTCTTGGTGAGATAGAGATGCTGATATTTGATGAGACTACAGAGTCCAGGCTTTCAGGGCCAGTATTTATTACAGAATATCCTATAGATGTATCACCTCTATCCAGGAGGAGTGATGAAGACCCATCTATTGCAGATCGTTTTGAGCTTTACATTGCAGGCAAAGAGATTGCGAATGCCTTCAGTGAGTTAAATGACCCTGTTGATCAAAGAAGACGTTTCCTTAATCAGATGAAACAAAAAGATGGTCCTTCTGAGATAGATGAGGACTTTATAAGGGCATTAGAATACGGTATGCCACCTACTGCAGGTGAGGGGATTGGTATAGATAGATTAGTGATGTTGCTCACAGATAGTCCGTCTATAAGGGATGTAATACTTTTTCCTGTTCTTCGTAAAGGAGATGTGTGCTGAAATTCGAGCTATTTATTGCCAGGAGATACCTGAAGGCAAAGAAGAGCCTTAAGTTTATTAGTTTTACTTCAGGGCTTGCTGTATTCGGGATTGCTATAGGCGTAATGGCCCTTATTGTGGTCCTTGCGGTGATGAACGGTTTTCAGGAGGATATCAAGACCAAGATTTTGGGGACCCAGTCTCATATTGTCGTCTCCCATTATATAGGAGGGATAGCCAATCCTGATAAGGTTATAACAGATGTGGAAGGCGATCCCGAAGTAATTGGCGCAGCACCGTTCGTACTATCTCAGGGGATGATCTCGGCCCCAGGTGGTGTCCGCGGGGTCGTAGTAAGGGGGATAGATCCCTTGAGGGCACCCAATGTAATCCGCATTAAGGATATTATTGTAGATGGCTCGTTTGGGGCATTGGGAGATTCTGGAGTGCTTGTGGGCGCTGAACTCGCAGGCCAGACAGGTATATTTACAGGTGATAGTATAAATATCATATCTCCTACTGGCACTATTACCCCGCTGGGTATGATCCCAAAGTCCATGGGGTTTGTTGTGAAGGGCCTGTTTTCTACAGGTATGTATGAATATGATTCCAATATGGTATACATATCGTTAAATGCAGCAAAGCGGCTTTTCATACAAGATAACATATCAGGTATTGAGATTAAGATAAAAGATATCTATAGGGCAGAACCCGTTGCTAAAAGACTTATCAAGACCTTAGGCTCTGGCTATTGGGCAAAGACATGGAGGGATATGAATAGATCTCTGTTCTCTGCACTAAGACTGGAGAAAACAGTGATGTTTATTATTTTGATGTTCATTATCCTTGTGGCGGCATTCAATATCATAAGTACGCTCATCATGATGGTGATGGAAAAAAGGAAGGACATAGCTATACTGAAATCCATGGGAGCTACATGCAAACAAATATTAGGGATATTTATGTTTCACGGGTTATTTATAGGAATAAGTGGCACGGTGCTGGGTTTGATACTTGGTCTTACTCTGGCCTACAACCTCAATCCAGTAGTATCTGTAATTGAGGCTATCCTTCACATAGAGGTCATGCCCAAGGATGTTTATTATATAACAGGGCTGCCCACGAGAGTGGAGTTCTTGGATGTATTTTTTATAGCACTTGCGTCTCTTGGCCTATCCTTTCTTGCAGCACTATACCCTGCCAGGCAGGCAGCAAAACAGGACCCTGTAGAGGTGATGCGCTATGAAGGATGATGTGCTTATCAGTGTAAAGGGCCTGCATCGGTCTTTTATTAGGGGTTCTGATGTAATAGATGTGCTCTCTGGCATAGATTTAGATGTGTGCAAGGGGGAGGGCATTGCTATAACCGGGCCTTCAGGTACTGGCAAGAGTACCCTGCTTAATCTTCTTGGTGGATTGGACAGGCCGCAGGCCGGGAGCATCTGCTATGCTGGCCGAGACATAACCACTATGGGGGAGGGTGAGCTTGCCATATTCAGGAATCTGACAATAGGTTTTGTCTTTCAGTTTCACTTTCTGCTCCCAGAGTTTACCGCTTTTGAGAACGTCATGATACCTGCCCTGATATCCTCTAAGAATGGGGAGGACTTAAGACAAAGGGCTGTATCTTTACTAGAGAGGATAGGGCTTAAAGATCGTATAGCACATAGGCCAGGTGAACTATCTGGTGGTGAACAACAAAGGGTTGCCCTTGCACGGGCACTCATGATGTCTCCTGAGGTGTTATTAGCAGATGAACCTACTGGGGATCTTGATCCTGGAACCGGGGAAAAGATGATAGGCCTCCTTTCTGAGCTGAAAAGGTCTATGGATATTACAATGG
>CAZVAH010000254.1:0-3171 GCA_964625035.1 uncultured Bacteriovoracaceae bacterium
GGCAGACAGTGTATGTCCTGGGGTGAGATGAGTACCATCCGTATCCTGGATGGCACCAATCCCATGGACACATCCTCATTATCTGTCGATCTGCTTGAGAGGTTGATTCCCCTATGGATGGTGAGGCTAAATCTGGCCTTTGATTTTATCGGGCCATTTGAGTCATTGTCTGTTCAGACATATTATATACCTGGAAAGATAGATAATACCTATCAAGAGGATATGATTGACGGATCAGCCGTAATACCTACCATAGGCCGGGATATGTGGTATGACAGGGATGATCCATGGTCCATGATCAGCCTTAAGGATTTGATGTATCAGGTTGATGATGACTTGGAAGATGACCGATATGGTGTCAAGATTGGCGCACAGATAGGAGGGGTAGACGCCAACCTTGCTTATTACCGCATGTACTCTGATATGCCAGTTCCGCGGGTTAATATTGATAAGTTTAGCACTATCCATGTAGACCATACGCTTGATCTCACCAATCCCTTGAAATCTGTTATGGGGGACCAGTTGATGGAGGTGGTCCTTACAAGGGACACAGTAGATGTATATGGTGGAAGCTTTAATTATCAATGGGATTTGATTAATACGGTTATCCGTGGTGAGGCCGCCTATTTTAAGGATGTACCAAAGATGACACCAGGCACCATACCTGACATGGTAAAGGCGCTTGCCCCTAAGATAGACCTGGGGGGCTTCGGCAGTATCGATGAACTTATTCAATACATTAGCTTTAAGGATGCCAAAGACAGAGACCCTATGATAATGAAACTGCCCTTTACCTGCGGTGAGATTCTCAAAAACGATATCATTAAGTATGGTATTGGCTTTGATAAGTGGTTCAAGATTCCCCTTATAAGCCCGTCGGACTTCATGTGTACATTTGAGTATGTGGGAAGCAAAAACCTTGACTACAAGAAAAACACTATTATACTGCCATGGTTTGCCCCCTGGGATGATAACATGGATGGATATTATGATGTTACCTGGGAGGAAGAATACAGCAACACGTTTATTTTTATCACCACCACCAATTATCTTGCAGGCGATCTGGCCCCTCAGCTGGTAGCTATGTATGAGGTGGGATCTAAGGCCCTGGTATTGATCCCTTCTGTGAAATATTCATGGCATAATCTTGACTTTTATGTTTCATATTTCATGACGAGATCTGAGGGATATGAGGGCACCTTGGGTATGCTTGATTCCCGTGATGAAGCAACATTCAGCATTACATACAACTTCTAATAGACAAGGACTACGATGGAAAAGATTTGCCTTTTAGGGTGTAAAAATTTTCTATTAAGGATATCTTTATAGGCTATGAAGATAAACTGTTTAATTATCTTTTGTGAATTTAAGGGGTTACGATAAAATCTTAAAAGGTATATCTCTTGCAATAAAGGTATATAATTAATACAAAGGAAGACAAAAAAATTTATTTTCCTTATGTATGTGTGATTAAAAGGCAAAATAAGTTTTTAGGAGGGCATAATGAACAGATTTTTTAGGATCGCTGTTTTCTTATCGGCAATCTTGGCAACGGGCATATTGTTTGGCTGTGGAGTTGCCCAGGATGCTCATAATGATAACTTGGCAATAACAGAGTCCATTTACGATCCTGGTGAGGCGGTCAGTGCCCTTGGCTATGCTGAGGCCCAGCCTATTGATCTCTATATAATGAGTGAAGGTACGGATGACTTTGAACCTGTGTCAAACGGTGATTATGTGAGCCCTGGCACGCACACGCTTGGCATATTTGTTTCTCCCAGGTTAGCAGATGGAAAGCCCATGGAACAGCGGGTATTCTTAAGCGATGGCGGCTGGGATTGGAATATAGAGGCATCCTTTGATGAGAATAGCGGTTTGTATGTGTGTGATCTTGATTTCCCAAGATCTAATACCTATCTGACATATCCTATACTCATTCAGGTCATATATCCGGACGAGAAGGCGTCCAAAGAGAAATTTGTTGTGACAACCAAACCCAATCTTATGCCAAAAGACGGTAATTTAGTAGATCAGGGCATTGGTATTACCTTGGGTGCGGCACTGCTAGGTGGATTAAAGGACGTTATAAACCCGATGATAGGGGCAATGATGCCTGATCTGGCAGGGTTAGATGTCAAGTCCTTAAACCCTGCGGTAAACAGTGATAAAGGGGTATTAAATATCGGGCTAGGTCTTGCCAACATGGATGCGACTCTGATTAATACGGATATAGCGCTGTATGATACATATAATGAAACAAGGGAATTGACCATTGGTATCGAGTATCTGGGATGGGGTGAGAATATTCCTGCTAACCTAATTAACTTGTTCTTGAAATTATTTGGGCTGAAGATTCCCATAATGCCTCTGGGTTTTGAACTCCAGGGTATGATCGATGGTCTGCTTGAATCTGAGTTTTTAGATATAGGTAGTATGTTGGGTGGGAGCAGTCCCATGAACGATAGCCCCATAGTGGAGGACCTGCTGGGAGATCTTGAGATTGAGACCGAGGAGACCCTTTTACTAAACATATTCGGTCTTCCCGATGATACAGATGAGAATTTTGCGGCCATTGGGGGTGCTTTATATACAGCCAGCACGAATGATGTTAAGGATGAGGATGGCAATTTCTCATGGCCTGATGTTGTAATCGACTCCTCTGCCCCCAAGATGTATATCGACAGGATCAAGAGCGGTGATATCGATTTGGGAATCGCCCTGTCGCAGTATAATCTCAATCAGGTGCTCAAGGGACTGGCGAGATCATTATCTATTACAATAGGCGGTCTTCAAAATGTTATACCCTTGATTGGGCCAGAGGATGCAGACAATTCCCTGGATCTTGTCATGAAACTCAATCCGGGTGGTATTGCCCTTGACATGAAGGATCCAGATGCCATTCGTGTGGTGGTGAATGGGGCGAGTGTTAAATTTGTAGAGGCAGGGCAAGCCAAGGCCGATTTGTCTGCGGACCTGTGTCTTAAGATAAATGTCGATATCGGGATAGAAAATGGAGAGCCAGTGCTTCATATGGAGATCATACCTGTTGAGGAGCTTTGTCATCTTCATGTCATGAAAGACGATATGAATCTTGGTTTGCTGGATCACAGCGAACTTATCATGCTCGTATTCAATATGCTGGGCGTGTCCGGTGAGCCCATGGCCATATCC
>CAZVAH010000255.1:0-3163 GCA_964625035.1 uncultured Bacteriovoracaceae bacterium
GCCCTCATGTGCGTCTCTTATAACACCTCTTTTCAGATCAATATCAATTGAATTAATACCCTTTTTGGGTTCTTGTTTATCTTTTGATATGCTCACAGATAAGACCTTTCCCACTGCCTAAATCTCCTTCTAGTATGCCTTGTTTTATACTTAATAATTCATAGTATATTAATTTACAAGAATATATCAAAAAAAGGATATAATAAGAAAATAAATTTTCCCCTTTAAAATAGAAAGAAAAATCCCAACTAAGGCTAGCCTTTTTGAAGACAATCTATATTGCATGCTGAAGATGTATGTGTTTAAATCTATATCTATGGATGATAAAGATAGAGCGATCTTGAAATTAGCCCAGGGCGATTTGCCTGTTAAACAAAGGCCTTTTGATAAATGGGCTCGCAGTATAGCAAGTAGCGAATCTGAGGTCATTAACAGGTTGGCTATCTTAAAAAAGAAGGGCATTATAAGGAGATTTAAGGCCATTTTAGGACATTATCAGATAGGCGTGAAGGCAAACGCCATGGTTATCTGGGCTGTACCAGAAGACAGGATTGAAGAGGTGGGGACCATTCTGGCATCCATGGGTTCTATTACTCATTGCTATGAAAGGTCAGGCTTTAATGAGTACAATTTATTCTCTATGATTCACGGAACTACAAATAAAGAGGTAAATGCCTTAATAGAGGAGATAGCTATTTCTATTAATATCAAAAGGTACAAGGTTTTCTGGAGCAAAAAGGAGTTGAAGAAATCATCCATGAGATATTTTTAGATAATAGGGGGGAGCATTGACAACCAATTCAGACCTATTTGAAAAGGCAAAGAAGGTAATACCTGGGGGGGTGAATTCTCCGGTAAGGGCCTTTGGCCGGGTAGGGGGGACGCCTAGATTCATAACAAAAGGCCTTGGCCCATATGTATATGATACAAATGGGAAGAGATATATTGATCATGTGCTCTCGTGGGGCCCTATGATATTGGGTCACTGCCAGAAAAAGGTGGTAGAAGCAATAAAAACCCAGGCCGGAAAAGGTATGAGTTTTGGTGCACCTACTGAGTTAGAGATCTCCATGGCAGAGATAATATGCTCTGCATTTAAGTCCATAGAACAGATAAGATTCGTAAATTCAGGTACGGAAGCAGCTATGAGTGCTATCCGTCTTGCCAGGGCCTATACAGGAAGGGATGTTATCGTCAAATTTGAGGGTTGTTATCATGGTCATGTAGATAGCCTCCTTTCAAAGGCAGGCTCTGGTGCTTTAACATTTGCCATCCCTGATACGCCCGGTGTACCAGAGGGTATTGCATCTACAACCGCAGTGCTCAGGTATAACGATATTAAAGGGTTTGAGGAATTTATGGATTCATACGGTCATACGGCAGCTGCTGTGATTGTAGAGCCTGTTGCAGGCAATATGGGGGTAGTACCTCCTAAAGAGGGATTTCTTTCTTCACTCAGAGAAAAGACAATAGCCCATGGTACACTACTCATCTTTGATGAGGTGATCACTGGTTTCAGGTTCTGTTTTGGCGGGGTACAGGATATGTATTATATAACCCCGGATATAACCTGTTTGGGTAAGATTATAGGCGGTGGTATGCCTGTTGGTGCATTTGGTGGGAGAAGAGAGATCATGAGTCTCCTTGCCCCTGAGGGCCCAGTATATCAAGCAGGCACACTCTCAGGGAACCCAATAGCCATGGCATCAGGCCTTGCAACGCTTGAGGTATTAAGAGAGGGCAGGCCATATAAGGCCCTTGATGAGATGATGGGTATGTTTACCCGCGGGGTTCAAGATGCGGCCAGGCAAAAAGGTATACCACTTACAATAAACCGCGTAGGATCTATGGCATCTTTATTCTTTAATGGCTCATCAGTGGAGGATCTCGGTACAGTAATGAAATCTGATGGAAATAGATACGCGAAATTTTTTCATAGTATGCTTGATCACGGGGTATATCTAGCTCCTTCTCCCTTTGAGGCCTTATTTATAAGTACTGCCCACACAACAGATGTAATTAAAAGATCAATAGAAGCTGCTCGCCATAGTTTGACTATGCTTCAATCATAGGCCACCTTTACGAAAAATATCCTTAAATGCCCCGCCTTGTAGGCGGGGCTTCACTCTTTTATATAAGAGTATGGTTCTATTATTGAGCCGGGTTTTATGGCAGAGCTCTCTATTACACTATTATTCCCTATGATAGAATCTTTTCCTATATTGGAGCCTGTTATCCATACCCCTGGCATAATCTTTACGCCCTGTTCTATTTTTACCGTACCCAATATACATACATTGGGCCAGATTTCCACATCATGAGCTATGCTTGCTTCAGGACCAATCCATGTTGACCTTGGATCTATTATTGTTACGCCGGTTTCCATGAAATTATCATTTATTCTTTGTTGCATGATGGTAGCCGCATGAGAGAGTTGTCTCCTTGAATTTATTCCATAGGCCTCATCAGGGCTTGCCACATTAAATGATACAGCATGTTTTGTCATACCTACAATATCTGTAAGATAGAACTCCCCTTTGGCATTTTTTGTAGAGAGCCTTGGCAGCGCATCTAATAGGAAGTCCCTGTTGATTATGTATAACCCTGTATTGATCTCAGATATCCCTTTTTGATCAGTGGTGGCGTCTAACTCTTCTACAATGGAGATAACATGACCATTTTCATCTTTTATTATCCTGCCATACCCGTAAGGGTTTTGTAATACTGCGGTGAGTATACACATGTTTGATCCTGCGTCTTGATATACATTGATAAGCCCAGCTATCGATTCATCCTTTATAAGTGGCATATCACCAGGCAGTATTATCACATCTGTTGCGTTTATTGATCTTAAGATATCTCTTGCCTGGAGTAGGGCATGGCCGGTCCCAAGTTGGGGTTCCTGGACTACTTTTGTTAGTTCAAACTTATCCAGGTAGGTGTTTATATGCTCTTTGCCATACCCTATAACAACTACTATGGAGCTGCCTACCTTTCTTGCCAGCTTTATTGTGTAGTAGATCAGGGGGAACCCAAGGATTTCGTGCATGGCCTTGGGGCTTTTGGATTTCATCCTTGTTCCTTTTCCAGCAGCCAGTATAACTGTACATATGTTATGCAAAATCTAGCTCCACATTATTCCATAACTCCATAACTCCAATAT
>CAZVAH010000256.1:0-3075 GCA_964625035.1 uncultured Bacteriovoracaceae bacterium
CTATATCACCCCGCACATAAACCGCATTGAATGCCCCGTCTACCTTGGAAAGCAGGTAATTAAATGGTATCAAGGTAGGATGCACCCTTGCCTCCACCTGGTTGCCCCTACCTATAGTAAGGGCCAACAGTTTTATCTTATATCCCAACTCTTTGGCAAATGCTATGTCAAGGGGGTTTATCTCTGATATGCCCTCTACATATATCTTATCCATAGAAGCATGTATGCCATATGCCAGACTTACGATAATGGCAAGCTTGTGAGCAGAATCAGTGCCATCTATATCAAGTGTTGGATCTGCTTCTGCATAACCCAGGGTTTGTGCCTTTTTTAGCGCACTGCCAAACGCAGATCCATTTTCTGTCATCTCTGTGAGTATATAGTTGCATGTGCCGTTTAGTATTCCATAGATAAAGGTATAATTATTGGATATAAGGGCCTCTCTTAAGGTCTTTATGATAGGTATACCTCCACCTACAGCTGCCTCAAAATAAAGGTCTCTTTTATTTGTCTTTGCCTCATCAAACAGCTTTTTTCCATATGATGCAAGCAGGGCCTTGTTTGCGGTGACCACATGTTTTCCTGCGCTTAGGGCATCTATGATAAATTGTTTTGCAGGTTTAATTCCTCCGATGAGTTCTACAATGATATCTATTTCGGGGTCTTTTATAACAGAAGCAACATCTGTAGTAAGCATGCCTGAAGGGATATCTATTCCTCTATCGGTAGTAATATCCAGATCAGCTATCTTTCTTAAGACAAGAGAAAAGCCCAGCCTTTGATCAAGCACCTCTTTGTTATTAAGCAGGGTCTTCGCTACCCCTGTTCCAATTGTGCCTAGCCCCAATAACCCTATCTTTATATCTCGCATGATTACTCCTTAACTAAAGATCTTTCTTATACCACGGACAGCCTGCCTGATCCTGTGTTCGTTTTCAACGAGGGCAAATCGTATGTAGCCATCACCATGGTCTCCAAAGCCTATTCCGGGAGAAACCGCAACCTCTGCCTTTTCTAAGAGTAATTTTGAAAACTCCAAGGAGCCCATGGCCTTGTATCTTTCGGGTATGGGTGCCCATACAAACATGGTGGCTTTCGGTCTTTTTATATTCCAACCCGCCTTTGAAAGCCCGTTGCATAGGGTGTCACGTCTTCTTTGGTATTTGTGTGCTATCCCTGAAACACAGCCCTGGTTCCCATTTAAGGCTATGATAGATGCGATCTGTACGGGCTGAAATATTCCATAGTCAAGGTAACTCTTTATGCGGGAAAGGGCATGAATGGCTTGCCTGTTGCCAACTGCAAAACCTACACGCCACCCAGGCATACTGTAGCTCTTTGACATGGAGAAAAATTCTACTGCTACATCCTTTGCGCCTGGGACCTGCATGATACTTGGTGCCCTGTAGTCATCAAAGCATAGGTCTGCATATGCAAAATCATGGATTATAAATATATTATGTTCCTTCGCAAATGCTATTATCTTTTCAAAGAACAGAATATCTACTGCCATAGTGGTGGGATTATGAGGAAAAGACAGGATTATGAGCTTTGGTTGCGGCCAGGTCTCTCGCGTTGCTGTAAGCAGGTCATCAAAGAAATCCCGGTCTTCAGATAAGGGTATACCCCTGACATTACCACCTGCCAGAACCGTTGCGTAGGTATGTATGGGGTAGGTAGGGTTTGGCACGAATACCACATCTCCTGATGTGATCATGGACAGTATCATATGAGAAAACCCCTCTTTTACTCCGATGGTCACAATTGCCTCTGTATCGGGATCGATATCCACATCATAATTCCTCTTATACCAGTTAGATATAGCAAAGCGGAGTTTGTATATACCCCTTGATGAAGAATAGCGATAATTTTTGGGATTTTGTGTGGCTTGTATTACCTTTTTTACTATATGCTCCGGGGTAGGGATATCAGGATTTCCCATACCCAGGTCTATAATATCCCTTCCTTGCCTCCTCGCCTTCATTTTTAGCTCATCTATTTCTGCGAAGATATAAGGGGGAAGTCTATTTATTCTAGTAAACTCCATTTTCTATCATCCTATTTAGTGTCTCTCCCATTTTTATCTATATATGGGTCATCGCTTCCAATGCCTCTTTTGCATGGTAAGAACTCCTTACAAAAGGGCCTGAGATAACATACCTTATGCCCATAGTTTTAGCAAGCCCTGCCCACTTTTCAAACCAGGGAGGTGGCCAGTATTGTTTGACGGGCACGTTTTCCTTTGATGGCCTCATATATTGACCGATGGTTACAATATCGAGGCCTACCTCGCTCAGTGATTTAAGCAGGTCTTCTATCTCTTTTTCATCTTCACCCAGGCCCACCATAAACCCGGATTTTATTATCATATTGGGTGAGATGGCCCTTGCCATCTTCAAGAGATTAAGGCTTCTATCTAAGTCTGCACCTGGCCTTATATCGGGGTGAAGCCTCCTGATTGTCTCGACATTGTGGTTAAACACATCAGGTCTGGCATCAAGTACAATCTTCAAGAGGTCTTTCTTTCCTGAAAAATCAGGGGTTAATACCTCAATAGTGGCCTCAGGTGATCCCTTTCTTATTTCACCGATGGTTAGAGCAAATGCATGCGCACCCCTGTCAGGAAAGTCATCTCTGGTTACAGAGGTGATGACAACGTGCTTTAGTCCCAACTGTGCTGCAGCAGTTGCAACACGGGCTGGTTCTTTCCTGTCAATAGGTCTTGGACGGCCTTTTTTTATGGAGCAGAACCTGCAGGCCCTGGTGCATATGTTTCCCAAGATCAGAAATGTTGCTCTGCGCTTGCTAAAACACTCTGTTATATTGGGGCATCTGGCTTCTTCGCAAACCGTAGAGAGTGAGGCCTTTCTCAGCTTTTTTTTTACCTCTCTTAATTCATACAGGTCTTTATTCTTCTTCAGCCAGTTCGGCAGCCTGTCCTTCATCAGCCTCTTCTTGTCTTGGGATATCTTCCAGGCGTTCTTTATATTGTTTTTCCAGTTCTAAAACCCTTTCTTCTGCAAGCTTTTTTCGGGTAAGCTTGTCACTTCTTGCCACCATGGAGTAGATAAAGGC
>CAZVAH010000257.1:0-1326 GCA_964625035.1 uncultured Bacteriovoracaceae bacterium
TTTTCATGCTTTCCACCTTTGGCGTATGTGTTACCTGGCATTCCCCCTTCCAGGGATTAGTATGTCTGGTTGAGTAATAATCTCCTTTGGTAATTTAAGTGTATTTAAAAGTGTCCTTATTATAGGCTTTGATATTGTATTTATAGGTGCGATCACTACAGATGGGTCATTTATATCACCTTTGATATCCAGACTTATTACAAGGAATCCACCTTTATCAGATGTCAACACCCATCCAAGTATAGGCACAAGGCTTATGGCCTTGTCTATGGTCTCCAGGGGCTGGACACCTACAATTGCATCTATCATCCTTGTGCTGGTATCGTATTTTCCAACAGCAGAAAACTGTATGGAATTACTGTCTAAGTAAAAGTCGTCAAATTGCATCACACCATCTCTTATCTTAAATGTGGAGGAGATAAAATTATATGAAAAACCTCTACTTAAAAGATCCACTCTTCCTGTGGTGAGTATCTTATACACATTTAATGTAGCAAAAATCTTAGATATCAGAGAGAATTTCATTATACGTCCATCCTTGGCTAAAAACACGATATCTCCATTCAATGAATCAGCACTTCCCCATAACCTACCTGCAAGACGCATATCTCCCTCTATCCATACATCGCCAGAAAAGAGAGAGTGAAAGACCCTCTTTATCTCTGCATCTTTTAAAGACAGTGTAATATCAAAGGTTGTATTCCCTGCCGTATTCACAATTGCTGAGCCTCTTGCAATCCCTGAGATGCTAGATGATTCAATATTGTCTAATTTTAATATGCCGTCTTTAAGCTCTGCATTTGCTGTAGCCTCATCAAAGACCACACCATATGCATCCATATTCTTCACCATCAATATGCCGTCCCCATTTATAGCTTTAAGTAGACCCGTGCTGCCAGTACCATGAGCATCTATCTTAAGGCCATCAACAATCAATTTACCCTTGAAATACAACGGATGCCTTATATCAAGACTTCCAGAAAGTACTGATTTTACAGTGCTTGCCTTAAGGCAAAATTCCTTTGAGGTGATCACCTCATCATGCATAAGTAAGGTGCCATTCAGGGTGGTGGCCATATCATTATAAAAGATCAAGGCACCACTGCATATGAGATTTCCTTTCAATGATACATTTTTGCCTTTCCCCCATGCAATATCAACGTGGCCAAAGAGGCCTCCTTTCAATGGCCAATATTTTTTCTTGGCATAGGCTTTAAGATATTCAAGACTGAGTCTGCCTCCTATATTCATATTGCCACCAGATTGAGTGAATCTTGCAGATAACGTAAGCTTTTGTGATGGAACCTTAATTGCTATATCTGAAAA
>CAZVAH010000257.1:1426-3071 GCA_964625035.1 uncultured Bacteriovoracaceae bacterium
TTTTGCCCCAATTAAATGAACATTTATCCACATGCATCTCGCCCAGGATCTGGGCGGCCTGACCTGATAGTTTGTCCCAATATGCCCAAGCATTGCCGGCAACCCTACCCTTTTTGACATGTGTTACCGGGGCCAGAATCTTGTAAAGGCCTTTAGAGACCATGCATGCACGCCATGCCATGATAAAATCTTTAGCCGCCATATCAAGATTTATCCCCGCATTTACCCTGAGGCCTGGGTCTGCTACTTTAAGAAAATGGACATCTACGCTTTTTACAGTGGAATCTCCAATATGACCTGAAAGGTTGTTAAACTTGAGATTCTCCCCGTCAAAGATGACGGTGCCTGTAATATCTGTTACTCTATCTTGACTATAGCCTGCACCAAAACTCTGAGAATAAAGTTCCTCTTCAATGTATAAATTTTTCATAAAGGCGTGGCTGTCTTTCATATCCATGAGCCTGCCACTATATTTAATAGAGGAGAAACGGGATCTGCCTTCTCTTATCTGTTTACACAGGAAAAATGATATACTCTCAGGAAAACATTGTGTAGGTAAGAAATTTACCACCTCTTCATAATCAAATTCTTTCGAGGCCATATCAAGATCCAGAACCGCATTATCTATATCTTTAATTCCATAGACAGAGGCGTTGCCTTCTATCTCTAAGATAGGGGTCTTAATGCTTATATCTTTTATTCCAATATGATCCAACCCCCCTTCTGCCTTGAGGTTGCAGGACAGATGATCAAGGTAGCCTACACTACCCGGGTAGGCTATCTTCAAGTCTGATACCTTACTTGTAAGTTCGGCACTACTACCTTTATCTGAAAGACAGGCCTTTATATTGAGATCTGATCTCCCGGAAAGCCTTGGCGTGATACCCTCTAACAACAATCCCTTAATTGCAAGTTCTGCACTCCAAACATCTTTAATCTGTCTGGCATTTAATCTAAAGGTAGATCCCAAAAAATCTGCATCAACAGATATAAACCCTTTATCCACACAGGTATCGACATCATCAAAGCTAAGTTCATAATCTTTATAAAGTGTCTTGATAGAGCCCTTTTCTATCTTTATCTTTGGCAAGCCCATACCTTTTATTTTAGATTTAGGTAAAGATATTGTATCCAACCTTAAGGCCGCAACAGGCCTTATCAATTTGAGACTGATTATATTGTGATCTCCAAAGATCAGTTGCCATAGTGAAAACCTGATAATAGCAGTATCTACCTTAAGAGAGGTGTCATCCCTGCCTTCCATACTTACATCTGTCAATGTAATGGACATGCCTCTCAAGACATTCAGCCTGGCACTTTTAACAGATATTTCCTGATTCAACCGCTTTTCCAGATTGCGCTCAATCACCTCTTTTAGACCTTCTGGCCTTAAGTACCTGTGATATAAAAATAGCCCGCCCAGCACCAACAGGGCCAAGATGATTAAGATGGTTATCAGTCTCTTTTTTTTAGTCCCCATATTTTGCCTCTTGAGAGCATCCTTGTACTTTATTATATATTGCATTATATATGCAAACTCAAATATGATGGTTTCGCAAAAAGTCACTTATCATGTCATTGTGAGGAGCTTTAGCGACGAAGCAATCTAATAATTTCAAATGGTTATACAGCACGAGATTCTTCA
>CAZVAH010000258.1:0-3048 GCA_964625035.1 uncultured Bacteriovoracaceae bacterium
GAAACTTACGAGCCCATATACGGCTGGCGGATCAACAGATGCAGAAAGCATATCCCCTGTGTACATCATCACCTTACCAGGTTTATTTGCAAACTCATAATCTTCCATTTCTCCTACCGCATTACAATCCGGATTCACACATACCGGGGCTGCAGGAAACTGAGGTGTCCCGCATTTCTTGCATTTGCCCCCTACCAGGCCCAGGATCATCTTGCGATTTCTCCACAGGGTGGTCAGAGATGTATTGGGGCTTGCCTCTCCTCGAATCCCTAAATCTGCCACAATCAGGTCCCTGAACTTGGCATATTTTTGATAACTAGTTAATTCTACCCGATTTGCAAGTGAGCCCTTGATGCCGATCGGCCCTTTGAAATCCTTAATTTTGTCTTTCACCTCGAAGTACAGCACGTCGCAACCCTGGCCAAAACTGGCAACGAGTATCTTATCGCCTGGTTTTGCCTCCTCAAGCGCAGAGATAAACATCACGAATGGATGAGCCGAACCCGTGTCGCCACAGACCTCATGCATATTGTCCGGCACCTTGGATGGATCAATCCCCAACTTTTTAACAATGTTTGCATGCTCTCTCTTGAAATAGCAGGGGAAGATCACCTTATCAAAGTCACCTATGGCCATGTTATACTTCTTCAAAAAGCCAGCTATGGTCTCCGGGACAATCTTTGCATATCCTTCATCTCTAACCCATCTCTCTTCCCATGTATAGTCGGCCCCCTTACCGCAGCCCCTATAGTGATCTACAAAATCATAGCTCGAAGAAAAGTGTCCCTTGAACTCAGCAATAACATCATCCTTGCCAAATAAAAGGGCAGCAGCGCCATCTCCTAAAAACATCTCATACATGGTAGCCATCTTTGTCCCGCGTTGGTCAGATGCAGCGACCAGAACATTATTCTTTGATCCCGCCTGAATCGCTTCGAGGGCCGAGATCGAGGCAGTCGTGGCAGACCTTAAAGACCCGGTGAAATCTGAACATGCGACCCCTTCTTCGTCCGCATTAAGTGCTGTAGCAACTATGCCTGCATTGAGCCTGTCAGCAAAAGGCAACGTGGTCGATGCCAGATATACGCCATCTATTTGCTTTCTGTCCTTGCCAGTAGCGCAATCATAAGCAGCGGCAACTGCCATAGACAGGGCATCCTCGTCCCAGTTGGCAACTGACTTCTCCCCCTGGGCTACTGCCATTATCACGGGAAAATACCAGGCCATGTTCTGAACGATAACCATCCGATTCAATCGGTACCGGGGGATGTATCCCCCATAGGATGTAATACCAACCATAATAAAAACCTCCTTTCGTATTATGTTGTTATTTCTCCGAACACACCCTTTGATTTCATGCCTTCAATCTCATGGGTACTATAACCAAGAGATTGTAATACATCCAGGGTGTCTTTGCCTAATTCACACCCGGCTCTTTTATACTCCGGGCTGGTTTCAGAAAATTTGATAGGATGAGCAATCTGAGTGATAGGCTTGCCTCCGGGCCCGGGCACATCTACAAGCATCCCTCTCTCCTTAACAAGATCACTATCCAGCGCCTCTGAAAACGACAGCACAGGCTCAACACATGCATCTGTCTCCTTAAATCTTTTAACCCAGTAATCCAGTGGCTTGGCCTTTATTATATCTTTTACCTTTTCTTTTGCTTCGTCTAACCTGCCAGGTTGCAATACAGTTGCCTCAATAAGGTCTTCCAAGCCTAAGACCCTACAAAAGGCAGCGAAAAATTGTGGCTCAAGTCCTCCAAAAGAGATATATCTGTTATCTTTAGTCTCATAAAAACCATATAGAGAGCCTCCATTTAGGGGCTCTGTTTCATAACTCACATCTTCTCCAGAGCATAATTTCTTACTAGCATATGCAGCATGATATGGAAACAGACCATCTGTCATGGCCACATCAATATGTTGGCCCTTACCTGTGGTCATTCTGTATATAACAGCAGCGAGTATACCAATGATTGCATTATTTGAGCCAGAACCTACATCTGCCACCTGTATACCCATTAGCGTGGGCCCGTCCTCCTTTCTTCCAGAATAGCCCATAATGCCTGAGAGGGATAGGTAATTGATATCATGGCCAGCCCTGTCCTTTAGGTGCCCGGTCTGTCCATATCCTGTAAGCGAGCAATATATCAAACCACGATTTATACTAGAAAGCCTCTTGTATGATAGTCCCAGCCGATCCATAACCCCGGGACGGAATTGTTCTATTATAATGTCATAGTGGGTGAGCATACGCTCTATGACAGAAAAGGAATCTTTATTCTTTAGATCTAGAGCAACAGACTTTTTATTGCGGTTCACATACGCATGAAAATATGAGATCCCACCTTCATCGTCAACAAATGGTGGCATGGCCCGGGCCAGGTCCATACGTGTTGGAGATTCAATACGCACCACATCTGCCCCAAGGTCTGCAAGCACCATGGTGGCAAATGGACCAGGCAAAAGCGTGGTAAAATCAAGAATCTTTAAGCCAGCCAGTAATGAGCTCATTCAACTATAGCCCCATCATCCTGCTGATAATAAGCAGCATGATTTCCGAGGTGCCAGCATATATAGTCTGAACCCTTGCATCTCTGAATATACGGGCAATGGGATATTCTTCCATATACCCATACCCTCCATGGAACTGCAGGCACTCTCCCGCAACTCGATTAAACATCTCACAAATCCAGTATTTGGCCATGGATGCCTTTTTTACTATTTCTTTGCCTTCCATATGCTCTATGATAAGGCTATCTACAAATGTCCTACCAAGTTCAACTTCTGTTGCCATCTTGGCAAGTTCAAACGAGATATACTGAAATCTGCTGATAGGTCTGCCAAAGGCCTCTCTGCTCTTTGTATAATCAATGGTTAGTCGCAAGGCCTCTTCAGCACCCACTTGAGAGCCCATGGCGCATACTAATCTTTCCTGCTGCAACTCCTCCATAAGATAGTAAAAACCCTGGCCTTCTTCACCAAGCAGATTCTCTGCAGGGACCTTGCAGTCCACAAATGACATCTCTGCAGTGTCCTGGGA
>CAZVAH010000259.1:0-3035 GCA_964625035.1 uncultured Bacteriovoracaceae bacterium
ATATGAAGGCTGACTGCGCAACAGCAAGAGTGTTTCTTGGGGAAGGAGATTGGGGATCTCTTTTCTCATAAGCGGAATTACTATCGGTTTGGTAATCTGTGCTACCTCCACCACACAAACATGGGATGCACTACGACACATAGAAATAAAAGACATCCTGCTACTTAGCGCCTTATGTGGCCTTATGATCCTATTGGATGCACTAAGGACATCGGTCCTATGTACAGCCATCGGGCACAGGATACCGTTTACATATGTGTTAAAAATGATCTTGGTAGGAATGTTCTTCGGTGCCATTACGCCCTTGCAATTAGGTATGTTACCTGCAGAAATCTATATGATGTACAAGTATGATATCCCGGTTGGCAATGCCATATCTATAGATGTGGTAAAGAGGATATCCACTATGGGGATTCTTGCAATAGCCGGTGTTCTTGTGCTGGTCACAAACAGCACATTTGCTTCCAACAAGATTCTTTTGTATCTTTATTACTACGTGGTATTCTTCTATCTGTTTATCTCGTTTCTATTCCTTGGTGTCTATTTCTTCCCAAAACAAACCATGTGGCTTGTAGATAAGATCCTGGGCTATCTCCACAAACGCTCCGTAATTAAAGACTATGAAGTAGATAGATACGTTCATGGGGTAGCAGATGACTATTTCAACGCACTGGACCTTTATCTTCATAAAGGGAGGCCTGGCTTTTTTGTAGCCTTGGTAATAGGATGTTTCTTTATCATGACACAGTTTATACTGGCCCCTGTAATTATTCATGGACTAGGGTTTAAAGTGTCTTTCATAGATGCCATTCAAGCACAGATAATATTGCTGCCTATGCTCTACTTTTCTCCTACTCCCGGGGGAAGTGGCGTGGCCGAGGGTGGGTTTGCCTTATTATTCGCTAGCTTTATACCCACACACCTTATAGGCATCTCGGTTGTACTCTGGCGACTTTTCACCACCTATATAGGTGTAACCTTAGGGGTGATCCTCACGCTTGGCTTTATTAATATAGATAAGGTATTATATACAACCTCAACCAAAAGATAAACTCACTGGCATGCCTATCTTCGCATCTATAATATCAGCCGCCCTTGCCTGATTTGCTACTATCTCAATAGTTGATGCGCTTCCGCATACAAGCCCCAACTCTCCATAGGGGATATCTGTAAAGGTCTTTGCTATAAGTGCTATGGCTACCCCACTTACAGTTAACCTGCATCCTGGTCTAAGGTGATTACAATCCAGATTGGTTATTATATTACCAAATCTATCTATATGCACTATCATGGGTCTGTGTACATCCAAGATAACTGGACTGTCCATTGGCGGACCTAGATTCTCTATTTTGTCATTATCCAGTACTACCCCAACCAAAGGAGCAAATATATCCCTGCCATGAAATGTTGGAGATATACTTTCCGATGGCCGCCACTTCACCTCAATAACCTTATCAGCAGGATATATAAAGGAAAAAACACCGCTATCCGGGCCAATTAATATATGACCATCCTTTTCCACAGCAATTATGGCCCTTTTAGATCCGACACCCGGATCAACTATTGCCAGATGTATGCTGCCGTTGGGAAACCATGAGTATGTGGTATGTATAAGCCATGCACCAGATATAATATCATGGGGGGGAATCTGATGAGTGATATCCACTATACAAGCATCTGGATGGTGAGATAGAATCCTTGCCTTTACCTGCGCTACATAGCCGTCCCTTTGCCCAAAATCAGAAATAAACGTTACTATTGGTTTCATGATTTCTATATAGTATACAATACGGCAACTATATCTACTATTATTTTTGTTAGTATTTTACTATAATCATAACAGGGCCTAAATCAATTCAAAACAAGGAATTAAAATGGAGATCACAGAAGAGCACTGCTTTTATCCTGATCATATCCTCTATTTTGACCCTTCTAGTATGGGGTTTGAAAAACAAGAGTTCATGATAGAAGATCGTCTTCACTGCTGGTTTGTTCTGCCTAGAACAAAGGTGGTAAAGGATGCCACCATAGTTCATCTTCATGGCAATGCAGAAAACATGACATCTCATATTACAGGGGTAATCTTTCTTCTTGAACTGGGTTACCCCTTGATTGCATTTGATTATAGTGGATATGGAATGTCCAAGGGGGGGCCTTCATTAGAAGGTATCAAAAGAGATGCAAAGACTGTATTTGACCACGTCTCAGAAAGGAGTGGGGTATTCGGGCATTCTATATTTGGTTTTGGGCAGTCAATGGGCGCATACACCCTGGCCAGGATCCTCCCTTCTCTTCCATGGATCAAAGGGGCCATTCTTGAGGCAGGTCTTACCTCATTCTATGACCTTTTCTCTCAAGCCTACCCACAATATAAATGTACTATCCCAAGTGAAGGGTTCTCTGCTTTAGACACCTTACCTGAAAGTCAGGTACCCAAACTATTTATCCATGGGACAGCAGACGAGGTAGTCCCTTACACGCATTCATTAGAGATGCATTCTCAAGCATCCAAGCCCAAGGACATCTTGATATTAGATGGGGTAGCCCATATAGGTGCCATGGTATCTGAAAAGGCTAAAGAATATATCTCAAAAATCACCTCATTTATAGAAAAAAATAAATAATTTTCCCCCAAGGCCTTGACAATTGAATAGTCACTCTTATTTTTATAAGCTATATAGTCTATTGCTATTAATTTTGCTCACCAAGGCGTGAGTGGGCCCAAAAGGAGGGCCATCAAATTTTCTTAGTTATGTAAGGCATATCCAGTAGGCCTTACTTTTCTTTTTAAACCTACACCCCAAGGTTTGCCTCATCTTCTATTGAAGAAGGCAAAGGGGGCTGAGTATCGATCACAAGACCACCCCCCTGGACTTTAATGTGTATGGCCGAACCATCCACAATTGTACCTGCAATAAGGGCACGTCCAATCCTGGTTTCTAATTCGCGCTGCAAAAATCTCTTAAGGGGTCTGGCACCATAGACAGGATCAAATCCTTCGCGTGCTATAAATTCCCGCGCAGCATCTTCTAAAT
>CAZVAH010000260.1:0-601 GCA_964625035.1 uncultured Bacteriovoracaceae bacterium
TCTTTATGCCGATCTCATCATATGAGCCCACATCCCCTACATAGAAGAGATATTCATGGCTGTTGTAATAAGGTATATTTAGCCCATCTGCCCAGTTTCCCCTATCGGCCTGCGGCATCTTGTAAGGGTTGCCGCTTACATTAATGGCCTTTAGATAGTCTCTGACAGGAGGGGGTATGGCACCCTGCTCCACCATATCTCCTCTGGCAGCGATGAAGATATCCACCAGATAATCCTTGATCTTGGGCAGGGCACATGCCTCAACACAGTTTTTGCAGGTTACGCAGGAAAATAGTATCTCAGAGAGCCTCTCACTTGTCTTTATCTCTCCATTTAGCCATGCCCTGATAAGCCACATCCTTCCCCCGGAGGAGAACGACTCAAAACGATATTTCAGGTATGCAGGGCAGTTAAAATCCTGATAATTAGTTGGAAGTTTACACCAGCCACATCGAAAACACCTGTGCAAAATATCCGCATATTGCTTTTCCATTTAATTCGCCTCCCAGTTTCCAGGATTCATTATCCCACTTGGGTCAAGGGTTTTCTTAATCCTTTGCATGAATTCATATGTGGCAGGATCCATTTGTTTTAAAATGAG
>CAZVAH010000260.1:611-3034 GCA_964625035.1 uncultured Bacteriovoracaceae bacterium
TCTGACCACTAGCCTCGGCCTTCCATGGGATACCGCCCATCTTTAACACGGCTTCATTCGTGTCCTCTAAGGCATGCCGTGCCCTATCAATGTCTTCTTTGTCAGCGCGATTAAATGGATAGGCAAAGAAGAACATGACACTATGCAGCCTTCCGATTACCCGACCACCCAGAGAATATGTGATACCATTCTTTTGCGATATGTCTATTCCTACACGACATGCCTCAGGCAGCTTTTCCACAGGCATGATGCCCCCTACATATTCAAAACCACCGCCCTTGCTTACATCAGCAAACCTGCTTAAATTCTTTTGAGGGACCTCCAGGATAGGTGCCTTCATGTTGGGGGGGATAGGTAAAAATCCTGCCTCCCTGGTTTCGATATAGCTGCTCAAGGATTTGCGTATAATCTTCTTTTTGAGTTCCATCTCTTCCTCGGAATTGGCTGCTATGGAGATGATTGTTTCCTGAAAGCCTTCAAACATAGCCGGTTTTGGTGTTATCATAAAGGTTACGTCTTCTGCCATCGAAGTTGCGGTCACCCTGTACATTACATCCGGAACAGTATCTACGTCTTCTGTCATGAACATTAACACATCGTGTAAGGCAGGCTTTGGAAAGAGCTTTAACCCAACCTTGGTGATAACCCCTGTGGTGCCATTCCACCCTAAAAATAGACCAACCAGATCAGGTAGCGGCGCCCTTGAAAACCAGTAGGGCACGGTAGAGCACGAGCCAAGCGAGAGTATTTCACCGGTAGGAAGGACTACCTCAAGGCCGGTAACCATCTCAGAATGAAACCCTCCTTCACACTGGGAAAGATGTCCTGAGCCGTGGATTGCTATGTTTCCCGCAATAGTCGCCACAGGTGGTGCATCTGGCAAGGAATGTTTCAATTTTGGATAATTCTTTTCCAGGTACGTCTTGAGCATGCCCTGCGATGTGCCTGCCTCCACAACGGCATAGCGGCTGGTTTCATTTACCTCGAGGATACGGTTCATCCTCTTCATATCTAGCACAATTCCGCCCTTTAGAGGGATGGTCAGACCGGATAAAACCAGACCGCCACCCATGGGGACGATAGGGATCTTTTCTTTATTGGCAAGGAGGATTATCTTTTTGACCTCTTCTGTTGTATTTGGCAACACCACATAATCCGGGGTATGAGGGTCCTGAACTCCCGGATCACGCGAATAAATAAAAAGTTCTTCTTTGGCATTGGAGACATATTCCTTTCCCACTATCTCAGCCAGTTTTTCAAATATATTATCCATTGATAGTCTTACCTCCTTTCTATTCACCTAAAGCCTGCTGGCATAGGTCAGATATCATTATAGGGATCATTCCGTTTTTGCTCACCCTTTCTGCCAGGGTGAAGAAACAAAATGGGCAGTTGAAGATACAATGGGTAGCCCCAGATGCCTTCATATCGGCTACGTTTTTCTCCTGATTTGATTCTGTCAGTTCAAATCGCTGCTGGGCTTCAAAGACGCCCCCGCAGCAAAGCGCATTCTCGCGGTCATATTCCCGCTTGAGTCGCTCGACTCCGATAAGGGAGAATATGTCATCAACAAAATGGTCTGTCTCCGGGCACAGGCGGTTAGAGCAGGGCCGTTGATACGCGACCTTCAGATTCAGAGGCTTGATCTCGGATTTCAGTTCAACTAATTTATTATATAAATATTCAAAGAGGTGAATGGGTTTAAAAGGCACATCAATCCCAAAGGCAGGGGCCCATGAAGTATATGTACCATAGCACTCATCATGATAGCAGATAAATTCTTTTATGTTAGAGCCTTTCAGGTAATAGGTCATGATGTTATCTATAATCTTTGGGAGCCTCTCCTTGACCGTTGAATTTCTTGCAAAGTGTAGAAACATCAAATTGCAAAAGATATCGCTTCCCAGAATTATGGATACATCCTTGAATAACTTGCCGCGTATGGAGCCTTTCATCATGGGGAAATAGCACAGATTAATAACCGGTTGCCTTACCTCCCCATAATCGATCTTTCCTTTTGGGCCCATCGCTGTCACCTGAGACTTTTCAATAGGCTTGGGAACAGGATGGGCTCCCAACCTTTCCTGCATCTCCACGATGTGATAAAAGGGGTGATTGTCATAGGGGCAGTATTCCTCACAGGCATAACATGTTACGCAGTCTGTTAAGATAGTGGAATCCTCGCCTTTGATGAGCTTCCATTTTTCTTGTTTTGCCCGTTCCAAATCCAGATCCATGTATTGACACTTCATAATGCAGTCATAGGTCTCACATTTTGCACAAATAGCCTCGTCAAATTTTAATTCATTCATATTTTCGCCTCCTTATCCTCCATTGGTGTATTGAAACACCCTTTTGTTAATACTATTGGCACTCTAATAACAAATCTTACATACATTACTTTAGTTTAGATTATACTGCTT
>CAZVAH010000261.1:0-3023 GCA_964625035.1 uncultured Bacteriovoracaceae bacterium
TTCAATCCGCCTTCGCGTCCGCTTCGGCGGATTGATTCCCCGATTTCTTGCTGCGGATAAGAGGCAAAAGCTCGCTCTGGCCTGCCTGTGCGTTGCACGCAGACAGGGGTTCATACCATTGATCACCCGGCTTCTTTTCTAATAGGCGAGTGCCCGTGACCTTGGGATCGCCTATACATCACCAGCCCAAAGTCTGATGTCTTATCGACAGAATAAAAGGGGCCGTGGAAAAAGTCCACGGCCCCTTTGGCGCATCAGCTAGAATGCCTTTTTTAATGTCTCCAGGGCCACCTCATAGGTGAGATCCTTTGGATTATAGGTATGTGCACCATCGTTTATGGCTGCCTTTGCAATCGCTGGTAGTTTATCTTCTGTGACACCTGCATCGCGTAGCCTCGTGGGAAACCCACATATCTGGTTGAGACGTGTCAAGAGATTCCTCACAAGGGAGATGGTCACCTTAGCCTGATCCTTGGGCTCTAGATATTCCCCGGAACCGCCAAGGGCGCCTGAAATCTCTGCGATGTATTCGGGGACCTTATCGAGGTTGTACTCAAGGACCCATGGGAGAAGTATGGCGTTTGCTACCCCATGGGGTACACGGCTCACACCACCACATCCATGGGCCAGAGAGTGAACCATGCCCACTTGTGAATTGGAGAAGGCAATACCAGCAAGGAGGGCTGCATTGGCCATACCCATGCGGGCCTCCTTATCCTTGCCACTCTCTGTTGCCCGAACCAGGTAGCGCCTGATAAGATCAATGGCCGTCTTTGCAAACATATCGTCAATGGGGTTTTTCTGCAGGCACGTATATGCCTCAATTGCATGGGTAAGTGCATCCATACCGGTTGCCGCTGTGATCTTTGGCGGTAAGGTTGCGGTCATTCTCGGGTCTACCACTGCAACACTTGGATACAGTTTGTCAGCGACGAACAGCATCTTGATGTTTTTTTCCTCATTATAGACCACGGCTGCCTTTGTGACCTCGGATCCTGTACCGGCAGTTGTAGGAACAGCGATCAGGGGCTTTAGGTCGTGGGTGATATTCTCGACTCCCTGAACCTTCAAAAGGTCATCCGCTCCTTCAGAGACCATGATGTCTGCCCCCTTTGCCGTATCCATGGAGCTGCCGCCACCCACTGCGAGGAAGCAATCACAACCTTCTTTCTCAAAGAGCTCGGCGAGCTTGTTGACTATGTGATTGCTGGAATCAGGGGGGACCTCGTCAAAGATATAGCCAATCTCCCTGTCAGAGTCTGCGAATGCAGCCTTCACAATATCTATTAGCCCTGCATCAACCACGCCTTTATCAGTCACGACCATGGCCTTTTTGCAGCCCAGGAGTTCCATCTCAAAGGGTATATTACTCACGGCCTGCTGGCCTGAAAGGATCTTTATTGGACAATAAAACTGGTAGTAATTGGGTAACATTGTCTTTTCCTCCTTATATTACTTTTTTAAGTCCTGCACCATATGCCTTATAAACGTGGGCGATAAGGCACTGTATACCTTGGCCTTTGTAATAAGCTGGCCCGGACTTAGTTTGGGTGGGGTCTTGAAAATCCTCTTGAGTATAATCATTGGGAACAGATAGGTTTCCACAATGGCCAATGTCCTGTTCAGCTCCATGGCCTGGGAAGTGTCCCCATCTATGAGAACCCTGCACTCTGCAACTGCCTGATGGGAACTCATCAGGCCTGTAAGGACCATGACCCCTGAGTCAAGATTCTTGAAGAGGAAGGATACATCCGGGGATAAGAGTCCTTTACCCAGATAGTTTATCCTATCCCCCCTCTTCTCCAAAGTGATAGAAGGACCCCTGGGAAGGACTCCAACCGCAACCCTTCTCCCGTCATTCCAGCCGGCGATCTCTGCCTTAAACTCAGGCACCCTCTTGGCAACCTCCTCAAAGGCTGCGGCAAGCGTGGAAAGAGAGATATCGAGTAATGCATACTTCACCTTGGATTGCATCACTGGGTAGTTGGGAATTCCTCGAATCAGGGCTAAACCCTTTTGGATATCAATATCCATCATACATAACCTCCTTTACATATAAGTATTATAAAAGATATTCGAGATTACATAAAAGTCAATGGGAAATTATAATCTAAGGGGTTTTGAATTGAGGGTGAAGAGTTGGGAGTTAAAAGACTAATCACACGGATTCGCAATTGATAGCTTCGCAAAAAATATACAAGGGGTCATTGCAAGTCCGCCAGATATGGACGAAGCAATCTCTAACCACCTGTAATCAATAGGACTGTCCGCCTATATTTGTGCCATTTGGCATACCTTAACTAGATATAGTATATCATGACAAATGGCACAAATAATGATAGCGACATATGGTATGAAGAATTTGCCATATGGCGTTATCAAAGACGGGGCGGACGGGACAATCAGGGTACTTGCGTAAAATTCTCAAATGATGATAAACTATAATCTAAATAAAGATGCTTGCCCTCCCCGCCAAGGAAGGGCATTGAGAAAGGAGGCAGACTCCAAGAATCTGTTTCACTAAGGAGCAGAGGGGAGCGGTTTTCTCTTGACCCTTCTAATAATATTTAATCAAGGAGGTTTTTTATGAATGGCAAAAAAACATTGAAAACTATGTTAAGAAGAGATGTTTCCAGGAGAGGCTTTCTACGTATCCTTGGAAAGGCCACTGGTTTCTTATTTGCGCTACCTGTCTTTAGAGGCATAGCGCACAGCGCAAAATCAGGGAACGCTGTATCAAGTAAGGTTTCTTTCACAGACGCATCTGATCCTCGCATACTCTTAAAAAATGGCTTGATTGTTGATGGTACTGGCAAAAAGGGCTTTATCGGAAATCTGCTAATCAATGGAAATAAAATAGAAAAGATTCAACAAGGAGAAATGGAGATTGGTGGAAAGATCCTGGATTGTTCTGATAAGGTTATATCCCCTGGTTTTATCGATATGCACTCTCATATGGATTGGTATCTCCCGATTAAAGGACATGAAGAGCTTAAGACTTCGTTCACTGCTCAGGGAGTTAC
>CAZVAH010000262.1:0-2996 GCA_964625035.1 uncultured Bacteriovoracaceae bacterium
ATTACATACAGGCCATCTATCTTGGTAGATAAATCCTTATCCAGCCCTATACGGTTAGAATAAAACTTTACCTCAACACCATACAATAGGGTGTGGGGTGAGTTCACACCAGGGGAGACCTCATCAAGACATTCCAACATCTCTTCTATATCTGTTAATATCCTGTACGGGATGCAATAGCTTAGATCCCCCGGGGTGGCATCTTCTAATGTAGGTTTTGTCATGGAGCGTTCAAGCCTGGATGGGGTAGTACGCCTGCCGGATAAGAGATCACCCAGCCTCTGAACAATAACCCCCTTCCCTAACATGTTTGCCATGCTAGCAATCACCTTCCCATATCCTATGGGATCATCAAAGGGCTCAGTAAAATCGGCACTGACCAGAATAGCAAAGTTGGTATTGTCTGTGCGTTTATCTGCCCAGGAATGACCATTTACTGTGATAATATCACCTATGGTCTCCTTTACCACCTCGCCGTATGGATTCATACAGAATGTCCTTACCCTGTCATCAAATGTCTTTGAGTAGTGAATAAACTTTGTTTCATAGGCCTTGGATGTAAGGGTTTCCATAATCACTGCTGGAAGTTCTACCCTCACCCCAAGGTCAACAGGGCTGGGCCAGGTATCAAGCCCAAGGCTTAAGGCCTGTTTTGCCATCCATGCAGAGCCTGCCCTCCCAGGCGCTGCTACAACAAAAGGTGCGTCTATTACCTCACCATCCCCAAGCCTTACCCCCTTAACCCTTGCCTCATTTACGACAATCTCTTCAACCCTGGTATTAAACATGATGCGAATCTTACCATCAAGGTCATCCCTTATGTCCTTTAAGATATTATAACAATTCTCCGTACCAATATGACGGATTCTTGTTGGGACATACACAAGGCCAGCGAGCCTGGCCTTTGCAGAGATACGAGATGCCTCATCCGGGTCAACCTCAAAGATATTGCCAGGGGCTGCATAGCTTAAGTATACCTTATCTACAGCATCTATCAGCCTTGCAAGGGTCTCATCCGGAATCAGGCTGCCAAGGTCTCCGCCTATCTCAGTAGATAAGGTGAGTTTGCCATCGCTAAATGCACCAGCCCCACCCCAGCCAAGCAATATATCGTCTCCTGATCGGCCTCTTTCATGAATATCCTTCCCCTGCTCCACAATAACAACATCTAACTCAGGGGCATTTTTTATAAGTTCTAGCCCGGCAAATATTCCGGCTGGCCCTGCACCGATAATAACAACATCAGCCATAAATCCCTCTCCTTAAATATATTAATAGCCCCCCTAAGAAAATGGCAGAGATATTGGTCATCCACGCAGCAATAGCCGGGGGGAAAAAACCTGAGGCACCAAGATTTATCATAGCAGAATGCCCTCCCCAATAGACAAGGCCCAGTATAAGACCTGAGGCTATCCCCCTTGCTATACCTCCTGTTCTGGGAAATCTCATGCCAAAGGGGACAACCAATAATGTCATTATAATAGGTGCCATGGCAAAGCTTATCAAAGAGTGATAATATGTCTCTATTGAGACAGAGCGAATCCCATCTGCCCTTAGGTGTCTTATGTACTGTCGCAATTCCTTAAGGGTCAATACATCCGGCCTTGGAGAAGCCATTACAAGGTCCTGGGGCGGCTTGGTTAGTGGCAGCACCTTCCCTTCTGAACTCAGGCCTATACCACCCTCTTTAAGGTAGATGGTATTCATCCCCTCTGCACTCCATGTTGCCTTTGGCACATTATTCCATACAGCTCTTTTGGCCTCTATAACAGAGGCCAATCTGCCTTTTGTCACCTCATAACAGGTTATGTTTTGCATAATACCTTTTTTTATATCCATGTGTTCTATATAATAAAAGCGATTCCCTACCTTAAATCTTCCCCCAGATACAGTAAATGCGCCTTTTACATCCCTCTTCTTTATAAAGATATCCTCTATCCTGTCTGCATATCTTTGTGAAACAGGGTATATGTAGAACGAGATTAATATCATAATAAGTGTTGCAAGAGTGCCCAGGGCAATAAATGGGAGATATATCCTGTATACCGATACAGAACATGCCTGCATGGCTATGGTCTCTGTATGATGCGAAAACGATGCCTGAGCCGCCAATATTCCCAGACAAACAGAGAACGGAAGAATCAAATAGACCATCTTTGGGTAGCAAAACATCATGTACTTTACTATCGTATGCATGTCTGTATTGTGTTCTACAAACATCGAGATATCACCAAACAGCCTTGATACCATAAATAGCAAGGTCAGACTCACAAGGGATGCAATCCAGAAAAGAAATGTCTTTCTAAATATATATCTATCAAGTGTGCTCGTAATAATTCACCTCCAAAATAAACCCAAAGTCATAACTCCTAACCCAAAACTCAACGCCCAACACCTCCTTAATCCTTCTTTCATCTCTGCCTCCTAAATGCCCATATAACAAGGATCATACAGGTAAACACAATATTAGGCAGCCACGCCCCAAGGATTGGATTCATGACTGAGCCCTTTACAAGGCGGTCTGCAAATACAAATATCATATAATAACCAAATATGGTCATCACCCCTATAAGAAACCCTGTATGACGCGCAGATCTTGGCCTTTTAATGCCAAAGGTAATTCCAATTACACAAAGGATCAGATTGAGTGCAGGAAAGGCAAGTCTCATATGATATTCCTTGATCCATCGTGGATGAGGATTATCCCTTATCATATTCCTTAAAGAGGCCTGGGTGGCTGTCTCATATGTCTTTATGCCAAGTTTGCGGCCAAGGCCTGCCTCTATACAAAACTTGTATTCATCAAATGTTATATATCTCAAGGTCTGAGCCTGATTCATAAAGATACTGCCATCCTTCAATTTCATAACAATCCCGGAAGGGCCAAAATTCAATGAACCCTTATCAGCAGTTATAATAGAAGGAGAGCTCCCCCGTGACTCAATAAATATCCCGCTCAACTCATTTTGTTTTCGATCCACGGCCTCTATATATAT
>CAZVAH010000263.1:0-2982 GCA_964625035.1 uncultured Bacteriovoracaceae bacterium
CTCATGGGTCATGGGTAAAAGATAAGCTGAGATGATGCCAAGTATCAGAAAAAGGGTTACTCCCTCCGCATACATAATCCTGATACCGAATAGGGCCTCTTCACTCTGAGGAACATTCGGGACATACCCCACCCAGGAGAGGAGCAGGCCTGTAACCCACAGGGCTATGGCACTGGCAGTCTTCTGGCTAAAGGCTATAATCCCGAAGTAGAGTCCTTCCCTGCGCTGCCCTGTCTTGAATTCATCCACCTCCACTACATCAGGTATCATAGACCACCCAATCAGCCAGATCCCAACAACCCCAGCCGATCCTAAAAACAGCAGGACATACATGAGAATCACAGTCTCTGGTCGGATAAAAAAGATAACCCCTACACCCTGCACAAGTGCCCAGATACCCATAAAGATGATAAAGGCCCAACGTTTTCCTATCTTTGATGAGGTAATATTTATAAAGGGTATCCAGAAGACAGTACACCCAAAAAAGATGAGAAATGCTATAGATGCCTGATTCTCATCAAATCCCATATAATAGGTCATAAAATACACCATGACCGCACCCGCTATATTGGTCGCCACCAGGGTGGAGGCCCAGAGGCCTATGGTATACCGGAAGGGACGGTTCTTAAATACCGCATTATAGATATCCTTGATATGGACTTGGGTCACTTCGGGGAATATCTCGTATCCCCTGGTGGAACGCCAGGTAATAAGAATAAGGGGGATACATACCAGGCCTAAGATGGCCGCCATGAGGGACCACCCTGTCCCTTGATCCCCGAAAACCCCTCCAAGATATGCCGCCAAACTCAAGGGAACAGCACCCCCTATTATGGAAAATACCTGACTCCATAACGCCCGGTAGCTGACGAGGCTCGTCCTCTCGTCATAATCCTGGGTCATCTCCGCTGCTATAGCTGTCTGTGGGACATTCAGGCAGGTAAACGCAGTAAAGTATAGGATTACCATGGCTATGAAATATGCCTTAGTCATTACCGGAGACAGGTTGGGATCGGTAAAGAGGAGCCAAGAGATAATGCCATAAGGTATGGCTACTCCTAAAAGAAAAGGGCGCCTTCTTCCCCACTTTGACTTTAAGCTATCAGACCATATGCCAACGAGTGGATCGGTGATGGCATCCCACATGACGCCTATCATCATGATAAATCCCGCAAAAGCCGGATCCATCTTCACCACATCAGTCAAAAAGAACAAGAAAAAGATATAAAAGGCTGTCCAAATCATGGAATTGGCACCCTCTGCGCTGCCATAGCCAAACTTTACCCGGAAGGAAAGTTTTTCGATTATCTGTTCATTCACCTGTGATAACTCCTTTTAATCTAACTGCATCCACCTAATTTAAATAACATTTGATGGCAAAACATGATTATCCGGTGAATTCCATTAAATTTAAGAGAGACAACTAAAAATTTTACATCCCTCTATCATCTTTTTCAAGCAACATCAAAGCTATCCCCTTCAAATATTGACCAAGCTCTTCAAATAGATGCTCGTCTCCGCAAATATTTTCATAAAAATCAACACCTTCTGACAGGGAAATAATGAGGATAGCGACTTTCTCCGGATCTTTTGTCTTTATTATCCCCTCTTTTGTACATCTTTTGATTTCTTTAATTAGCAATTCTTTGAACCCATTATACATATTACTAAGGCGCTGTTTTACCCTTTTATTCCTGAAGCTTAGATAATAACATGCATAGAAGACTGTATCATCGACCAACCTTGTCCAGTCCAAACCGAAAAGTATGTTTAAAAGCGTATCAAGCCGCTTTGCAGGATCCTGAATCTCCCGCAATTTTGAAAGATAGGTCTCCCAATACAATTCAATCATAAAATCCACCAACTCTATAATCATCTCTTCTTTTGTTTTGAAGTAGTGTATTAACAAACTTGGATGGACACCCATGTGTTTGGCGATCTTGGCTATCGATGCACCTTCAAGCCCTTCGTTACTTAGCACTTCATAAAAATGCTCCAGGATCTCCCGTTTTCGTATATCTGCCTTGTTCTTCCCGGCCATTGGCACTCCAGATAATTAACTGAATGTTCAATTATTAATTTAATATGAAAAGGTTGTCAAGAAAAACCAACTCCCCCCAAAGCCCATCTGGGCAGGTCTCCCCTTTTACTTTGAGGAACTTTGTCCCTCAAACTCCCTTAAAACAAAAAAGAGGGTCGCTAGAAGTAGGCCTTTCCCATAGGGGTACATATAAACCTTCATGGGCTGGCGGCCATCCGCTCCACCCATGGCGGACGGAAAGTATGAAAAGCTCTCAGCCTTTAGCTTTCAGCTCTCAGCTATATAAGGAATCAATGGTATCAACCCCAGAGCAAGCTCTGGTCTCTTATCCACAGCAAAAAATCTGGGAATCAACCCCAAGCCTTCTTATCCGCCGACTTGTCCGTCTAAGCGCACGCGAAGGCGAATTGAATTTATTTTATATTCTCTTTTAAGCTAACTGCTGTTTTCATGTCTTTCGAATACTGGTATACATACGGGTGAGGGGTTCAAATAATGAGCAAGTTTAAGATTGAAGCAGCACCGGAAAGGTGCACAGGTTGCCTGAGATGCCAGTTGGTCTGCTCAGAGATCTATACAAAGAGATTTAACCCACCCATGGCAAGGATCAAGGTGGATATATCGGGTGTAAACTGCTCTATTTCCTTTACAAAAGGATGCAATGGCTGCGGGATCTGCGTGGATCATTGCCTCTATGACGCTCTAAAAAAGATTCCAAGGGAGAACTAAAGATGAAACGGGGAGGATTTGCGGGAACTGTCCTTTATGTCAACCTGACGAATGGGGAAATCAAAAAACGACCCCTGGATCTTGACATAGCCCAAAAGTTCACCGGGGGCTTGGGGGTAAGCCTGAAGCTCGCCTTTGACAAGATAAAGCCCGGGGTACATGCACTTTCCCCTGATAATCCAATCGTGCTGGGGACCGGTCCTCTTGTAGGG
>CAZVAH010000264.1:0-2978 GCA_964625035.1 uncultured Bacteriovoracaceae bacterium
GTTTAAGGTAAAGTCCCCCTTTGAAGGGGGTTAGGGGGATGTTAGTAAAGGGATAACCCCCCTACCCCCCTCAAGGAAATAGATATTGCCATATGTCATTATCAATAAATATAAGATATTATCCATACATCAATAATCTTTTGTCGATATTGAATCCTTAAGGCCTGTAATATTTTTACATTTCTGTTTTTGCTGAATATCTGAGGACTGATTGTTGATAAGCCTAAAATAGTCCCCCCTTTGTCATACGCCCGATTTCATTGTTCTTGGAGCCAGTAAGCATTGTAAGATTTGAAAAAAAATGGCAAAAGGGTAGAAATCTGGAAAATTGTTTGCCTTTATGTTAGGTTAGATTCATGCACAAGACACGCTTGCTTACCAGTATGATTACACTTATACAAAGAGCAGCCACAGAACTACCTCAAGATGTTACCAATACAATTCATACGGCCTTACTTGCAGAAGATCCAAATTCTACCAGCTACCATACCTTAAATCTCATTAAAGAAAACATCACCATTGCCAGAAAAGATAAGCTCCCTATATGCCAGGATACAGGCATGATCATGGCTGTAATCAAATCCAGACCTGAGCCTGACCTTCTCGATATAGAAGATACCATTAAAGAGGCCATCAAGGCATTAACAAAGGAAGGTATTCTAAGACAAAATTGCGTTGACACGCTAAGCGGGAAAAATACCGGTGATAATATAGGCATAAATGTACCTCAAATACTCTTTTGCCCCTGGGATGGGCCACCCCAGGTCTATTTGATGCTAAAGGGAGGAGGATCTGAGAATGTAAGCACTCAGTATAACCTGCCCAATATTTCGTTAAAGGCAGACAGAAACCTGGATGGAGTAAGGCGTTGCCTATTAGATGCTGTCTTCTGTGCACAGGGGGATGGTTGCGCACCTGGTATATTAGGGGTTTGCATAGGAGGAGACAGGGCCTCAGGCTACTTATACGCAAAACAGCAATTGTTCAGAAGATTGGATGATACAAACCCCATAGAAGAGCTTGGAACCCTTGAAAAGGCTGTGCTTGATCAGGCAAATACCCTGGGTATTGGCCCAATGGGTTTGGGTGGGAAGACCACGCTGCTTGGCGTAAAGATCGGGATAGCCCATCGTCACCCTGCATGTTATCTTGTAAGTGTGAGCTATTCCTGCTGGGCAACAAGGAGATATGCAATAGAGATAAACAAAAAAGGCGACATAGAAAAATGGCTATAAAACACATTACATCCCCGCTAGAGGGAGATATTATAAAGGATCTCAGGGTGGGGGATAAGATATTTCTCTCTGGCAAAATACTTACAGCAAGAGACCAGATGCATAAGTACTTAGCATCTAAGATAGACCTGCCTATAGATATAAGGGGTTGTGTCATATATCATTGTGGACCTGTTATAGTAAAAGAAAAAGGTTCCTGGCGTATCATTGCTGCAGGTCCTACTACATCAATCAGGGAAGAACCATTTGAAGCTACCACTATAGAAAGGTTTCAACCAGGAGCCATTATGGGCAAAGGTGGGATGGGCGAGAGTACACTAAAGGCCATGGAAAGACATGGCTGTGTGTATCTGAGTGTGACAGGTGGCGCAGCCTTGTCCCTGGCCAGATGTATCAAAAGGGTTGAGGATGTGTACATGTTAGAAGAATTTGGCCAGCCAGAGGCAATGTGGGTTTTGTTTGTAGAAGACCTACCTGCACTTGTGTCCATGGATGCGCATGGCAGATCCATCCATAAGGAGATAAAAAGAACATCATCTAAAAAGCTCCATGACCTGATTAAGTCGTAATTCCCCGGTGGTTCTTCTGTGGACAAACAGAACTTCTTATTTTATATATTCTTAGAAAACAATTAAAGTCATACCATACAAGGAGGTTATCATGAACGTTAGAGAGCTGTTCGATCTAAGCAACAAGGTATCAATCGTTACTGGAGGCGGAAGAGGTATTGGAAGATTTATTGCTACAGGTCTGGCAGAGGCAGGATCTGATGTGGTAATTGCGTCCAGAAAGGTACAAACCCTTGAAAAGACGGCAAAGGAAATTGAGACCCTTGGTGTAAAATGTTTCCCTGTAGAATGCGATATGTCTATTGAAGAGGATATCCATAATCTTGTAAATTTCACAATGAAGACGTTTGGGACAGTAGACATACTGGTAAATAATGCAGGCGTTACCTGGGGATCACCTACCCTCGAGTATCCCTTAGATAAATGGGAAAAGATATTTGATGTGAATGTCAAAGGGGTCTGGATCTTAACCCAGGGTGTAGCAAAGATCATGAAAGAAACGGGTGGGGGCAAGATAATCAATCTCTCATCTTTTTATGGATTTAGAGGCGCCTTTGAGGAGGTGCACCCTGCTATTGCCTATAACTCATCCAAGGCAGCTATCAATCTGCTCACAATGAATCTGGCCGCTAAACTTGCGAGATACAATATATATGTCAATGCAATAGCCCCAGGATTCTTCCGTACAGACATGATGAAATATCTGTGGAAACCAGAAATGAAACCCATGCTGGATGCCACTCTTGGACAAATCCCTATCCCAAGACCTGGGGAGGAAGACGATGTAAAGGGGTTGGTAGTATTTCTGGCATCAAAGGCATCAGACTACATAACAGGCGCTATTATCCCTGTTGATGGAGGGCTACTGACAAGATAGCCCCGGCATCTAGGCATCATCGAGACAAGTAACTCTCAAGCCCAAGTAAGATAATCTTAATGGAGATCTTGGCCTGTCTATACAATGTGTAGACAGGCCTATCTTTTATATGTCACTTGCTTAGCAAACTAGCTAGCAACTATGAATCAATCATAAGACAATTTATGGGCTATAAAAACATTTATCACCGCATCTTCTATTTCATTGGAATAAACCTAATCTCACTATTTTCCTGACTCTATAGCTTATAAACGGCCCTTCAAATTTAAATTTATTTTTGTGTTGACATGGCAATAT
>CAZVAH010000265.1:0-2958 GCA_964625035.1 uncultured Bacteriovoracaceae bacterium
TTGTCCACTCTGCCTTTGGCGGACGGAGCGGATGGAACGCTAAAGCTCTTCGCAAGGACACATTCAGCTACTTTTTGCTAAATGCTAAATCATCAAACTTGATTTCGCAATCTGAATTACAATAATGTATTTCTGCAACTGTCATAGAAGCGACATTTACGAAGAAATTTTCCAATAACCAGTTAATATTACTACTTTTATTTAGAAACCCAGAATCGTCACCTTTTTGGCACCCCGATTGCCCTATGGGTCTTGAAACAAAAATCAAGATCCTAGGGGGGTATAGGGATGAAAGGGTTTACATCAAAGAGTATTATTGGTTTTCTGGTTATTTCCTTTCTTGGTATGACGGTTTATGCCGCGGATTACAAACCAGGGGAGATCATCGTAAAGTTCAAGTCAGGTAGCGCTATAGCTGGCAGTGTTGGTTTGGGTTCTATTGGCGAATCGGATCAAGGTCTTACCCGCATCGCGGTAGATAATGTCCAGGATGCCATTTCAAGCTTAAGTGAAAGGGGTGATGTAGAATATGTAGAGCCCAATTACAAGATAGAGGCCGAGGTGGTCCCAGATGATTGGCCCTATTATGAGAATGAATGGGAAGACGTAGACTTAGAAGAGTCATGGGATATAATCGATGAGAAAGGCCCTGGCCATAAGGTTATAGTAGCAGTGGTGGACTCTGGGATAGATATTGATCATCCTGATCTCGAGAATGTCTTGGTTGGTGGTTATGACTTTGCAAGTAATGATGGTATTCCTGAGGATAATGCAGGCCATGGTACCAAGGTTTGTGGAATAATAGGTGCCATAGGGAATAATGGAAAAGGGGTAGCAGGGGTATCCTGGAACATAAACTACGAGATCATGCCTTTGAAGTTTATGGAAGAAGATAGTGGGAAGTGCACAGGATATGTCTCAGATGCCATAGATGCTATATATTATGCAGTAGATCATGGGGCAGATATAATAAATGCAAGTTGGGGATTCAGTTCTTTCTCTCATGCCTTAGAAGATGCCATCAGATATGCAAGAAATAATGGTGTCCTTTTTGTTTCATCTGCTGGTAATTCTGGCCAGGATAATGATACCAATCCTCACTATCCATCCAACTATACCTTGGATAATGTTATCGCTGTAGCTGCCATGAGCCGCTATGACTGTTTGGCAAGCTTTTCTAATTACGGGTATTACAGCGTAGATATAGCAGCACCAGGCGTGGGGCTTAGTACAACGACAAAAGATGGTGACTATACTTCATGGGCATCAGGTACATCGTTTGCTGCCCCATTTGTAACAGGGATTGCTGCACTTGTCATCTCTCAATTTCCAGAACTTGGCTACATTGAGGTCAGTGACAGATTACTTAAAACATCTGTTATGGATGAAGGCTATCCTGAAGAACTGATAGCAAGTGGAGGTTGCGTAAGTGCATATAATGCCTTGGTGGGTTCGCCCTTGCATGGTGTTCCATCTGTAAGCGAGTGGGTTCCACCCCCAGTAGATGACATGGATTCAGGCGCTCCGGTTGCAGGTGAAGGTGGTGGTGGAGGCTGTATCATAGAGGCTGCAAGCCATGAAGGTAGTATACCCGCACTGATCTTTTTAATGATTGTGATAGTATTGGTCCAGATACTTCCCTTGAGGTATCAGGACTAGACTATACCCCCCATGGCCCCTTTAATCTTTAAAGGGGCCATTTCCTTCTTTTATAGGGCTTCAATGGCCATGGCCATACCCTGGCCTCCACCTATACATAAGGTAGCAAGTCCTAAATCTATATTTCTTCTCTTCATCTCGTTCATCAGCGCAATCACTATCCGTGCACCTGTGCACCCAATTGGGTGGCCTATTGAGATACCTGAACCGTTCATGTTGGTATTATCCATGCTGAGGTCAAGCTCTCTCATACAGGCGATTGTCTGGGAGGCAAATGCCTCGTTTAGCTCAATAAGCCCGTAATCCTTGATGGTTGTCCCTGTAATCCTGAGCAGCTTTCTTGTAGCAGGGATTGGGCCTAGTCCCATGTAAGCTGGATCTACTCCGCCTGATGCATAGCCCTTTATCCTGGCAATTGGCTTGAGACCAAACTCCTTGGCCTTGTCTTCACTCATTATCAGGCATGCCGCAGCCGCATCATTAATGCCTGATGCATTTCCTGCTGTTACTGTCCCATCCTTTTTAAACGCGGGCTTGAGCTTTGCCATCTTCTCCAAAGTGGTATCCATTGGCCTCTCATCGGTGTCGAATACAATGGGCTCACCCTTTCTTTGAGGTATAGTTATGGGGACTATCTCATCTTTCAGTATACCTTCGCGAATTGCCCGGCGCGCACGCATATGACTCTCGAATCCGATCCTGTCCTGTTCTTCCCGGGAGATACCGTATTTTTCTGCAATATTTTCGGCAGTAAGACCCATATGGTAGCCATAGAATATTTCATAGAGCCCATCAAAGACCATGAGATCAACTGCCTGTGCATAGGGCATGTCCATACGGTATCCCCATCTCGCATTGGGAAGCCCGTAGGGCACATCGCTCATATTCTCCATACCACCTGCAATGACAATCTCATTATCACCTGCCTTAATAGTACAGGCAGCCAGCGCAAGGGCCTTCATCCCGGAGGCACATATTTTATTCACCGTGATAGCAGTAGTCTCCTTTGGGAGTCCTGCCCTTATCATGGCCTGACGTCCAGAATTTTGTCCCTGGCCTGCCTGGATTACATTTCCCATAATCACCTCATCAATTGGTATTTCTTCAAGGTTGTTATCCCAGTTGTAGTACTTCTGCTCGATAGGGGCCAGGCTCTCGTCTTTACAAGCATCTGGCCCATCGGCTTTCGCATAAGTAGAAACTATGGGTTTGAATCCACTCCTTGATAGCGTTTCACATAATACCATTGCACCTAGATCCTTCGCTGGAACGGTCTTTAAGGAAACGCCAAAGGCCCCA
>CAZVAH010000266.1:0-2941 GCA_964625035.1 uncultured Bacteriovoracaceae bacterium
ATATGAAAATACCTTCGGGTGGACAGCCCTTCTACGTCAGGTATTACTTAGTTTTGTTAGTTTTATTGGTTTGGTTGGTTTGGTTGGTTTATGTGAAATTTTTCCCTAAAGATTGCATCTGAAAGGTTTCATGTATCAAACAATATAAGGACAGTTACAATAAGCTACACGGGAAAAATGGAAACACTCATTCGGGATCTTTCCTTTCAAAGCTCCCCTGCCAAATCGATTCTAATGATTGGGTATAATCACATACGCCAGTATATAGTCTTTGCACGTGTATCGGTATATGCTCTGTCAGCTCGAATCGAACCTGTGGTAGCGACCCCATCATCATATTTTCTATCAACCATCTCTGCCATATCATAGGGGATATTTGTAAGAGTAACCCAGTTGTCTTGTGTACCATTACGAGTTTGCCATAAGATGTACAGAGCACCGCCAAAAGCGTTGTTAGGCTGGCTACCGCTGGATCCATCATAATTCCCATTGATAATCCCTGCGAGCATCAGATCTTCAAAAAGATAGTAGCGTTCATTTCCGTTTATCTGCCCATCTTTCGCAACAATAAATCCATTTATGAACACATTACCTTGTTTGACATTCTCTCTATTATCTCACAGATAATATGTCCTATAAGGATATGGGCCTCCTGAATCCTTGGGGTTTCACTTGATGGCACTGGTATCAAATAATCAACAAGGGCCTTCATCTTTCCCCCGCTAGCTCCTGTCATCCCAACAGTAATAATACCCATATCCTTTGCCACACAAATGGCCTTTATTATGTTTACGGAATTCCCACTGGTAGAGATGGAAAACAACACATCCCCTTTTACGCCCAAAGCGATGACCTGTTTTAAAAAGAGATCATCAAATGAATAATCATTACCTATAGATGTAATAACTGATGTATCTGTAGTAAGAGCCAAGCCAGCTATTGGGCTTCTTTCCATCAAAAACCTGTTCACAAGCTCTGCCGCCAGGTGTTGGGCATCCGCTGCAGATCCTCCATTTCCTACAAACATGATCTTATTACCCTTAGATATGCAATCCAGCATGACCTTTGCTGCATCCTCTATCTGAGGTATGATATCAAATAGACTCTCATGAAGGGTAATATTATCCTGTATGGCTTGTTTTATAATATCTTGCATTACCTCACCCCATAAATTTAGTACGAAAAAGAACAACTATTTGACAATTATGGTACACTATATAATATCAAAGCTCAAATTTTTTTATAAACCCTCATGAGCGCATACGCTCACAACGAACGATGAAAAGCTCTCAGCCTCTAGCAATCAGATATTCAGCTATATAAGGATTAAATTTATTTTATATTCTTTTTTAAGCTAAATGCCTGCCTATGCCTCCCGGTCGGAGCAAAAATTCCCACGCACATCATATAACATGGATAGGTGAAATATCTCCTATCCGAGATGCAGACAGGCTGACCCCCGATCCCTGACCCCTATTTTCATTTAAACTAATAAAACCAATGAAACCAACAAAACTATATACATATCTTTTCATATAAGTGTACTCCGGACATTATCTAGGAATAAATCTATTCACTATTTACTCTTCACTATTCACTTTTTCATACAAACCACCATGTCTTATTCGCCACAGAGATCACCGAGAACACAGGGCTATCCAATCGAAAAAATATCGATTGGATAAAAAGAATGAATAACGCCTAAACCCAGTATATATACCTAAAGACCGATTACCCTCTTGCCGATACATCATGTAATATGAAAGGAACAATAAAGGATCTCCTTAATATCAATGGCGTAGAAGGGTATGTAATCATCACAAATAAAACTATGCAGATAAAGATACCCTCAAAATATAAAACACGAAATACAAAGAAACAATTTGGGGATCTATATAAAAATATTATGGAAGAGAAAGAAAGACCAGGTAACATAATCGAGGTGTATCTTCAAGATGTGATGGTCACCATATTTATAAATGGTTCTACCACAATGATGGTCTTATCTAAAAAAGGTACAAACCAAGCAGTCTTAAGGATGACAGGCAAGCTTGTAATAGCTGGCATTGCAAAGGCGAAGGATAAATGAACATAGATATCACAGGAGATATAGAAAAGACCCGATGTCCTGAGATAATTAAGATACTATCCCTGGGCAAACGTACTGGAAGACTGAACCTGGATAATGGTGGGACAGCAGGTAATATCTTCTTTGTCGATGGCAGAATTGTTCATGCGAATTGTGGCCCCATAAAGGGTGTCAAGGCCATATATGAAATGGCGGCCTGGACATCTGGCGAATATACCTTCTTTGCGGACGACACCGCTGATTCAGCCACTATAGATATGCCTGTAAATGACATCCTCTCTGAAGTAGCTGACAGAATCAGGCAAATGGATCACATCACCTCCCTTATCCCATCTGGCGAGGTGGTCTACACCCTTGATCCTGATATAAGAGAAAAGGAGATTACCTTAAAATCTATTCAATGGAGAGTTCTTACTTACATAAATGGAACAAAATCCATAGCGGATATTGCCAACATTCTAGGACTTGCTCTCTTTGATATCATGAGGATTTTCTATACACTCCTTAAGATGGGCATTATAAAGGAGGCGCCTCAAGGCAGGGCAGAAAAAGGAAAATTGACCTTACACCTGCCACAGACACCCTTTATAGAAGCTCTCGTAAAGGCGCTAACCAATGCTATTGGTCCCATCTCCCCAATTATTATAGTAGAGACAGCCCAGGAACTCGACATAGATCTCACTACTGATGATGTAGAAAAACTCGCATCCCTGATAGAGATACTCTCCAGCAAGATACCAAAAGAGGATATCGCATTGGAGTTTCTAGAAACCATGGCAGACTGGCTTAAGTCAGAGGAAAAACATAGATGAAACCACGGATATTCTTAATCACATTTACTATCTTTACAAT
>CAZVAH010000267.1:0-2921 GCA_964625035.1 uncultured Bacteriovoracaceae bacterium
GCCATGGGCACAGCCGATACTCCGGCCGCTCCAATCAAGGGATTTATCCTATTCTTTAAAAATAGGTTCATAAACTTGGCTAGAAGAAGTCCAGAAGCCGTACTAAAGCAAAAGGCGACTAATCCGAGGAAAAAGATATACAGGGTATTGGACCTTAAAAAGACTGCGGCTGGCATAGTGGCGCCAATACACAGACCCAAAAATATCGTCACAATATTGATCAACTCATTCTGTGCAGTCTTGGAGAGCCGTTCCACCACACCACACTCCCTGAACAGGTTGCCCACCATCAACATACCTACTAATGGCGCAGCCCTCGGGACCAAAAGGCAGATGACCAATGTTGCAAGCAAAGGAAACCCTACCTTCTCAAGCTTGCTTACATTCCGCAATTTCTTCATCCTGATCTTACGCTCTTCTTTGGTAGTTAAAAGCCTCATTATTGGCGGCTGGATAATCGGCACCAGGGCCATATATGAATAAGCCGCCACCACTGTTGCACCTAACAGATGCGGGGCAAGTTGTGAGGTGAGAAATATAGTGGTAGGCCCATCAGCACCTCCAATGATCCCGATAGAGGCAGCTTCAGGTAGATTGAATCCGAGTAAAAGAGAACCAAAAAAGGTCGCATACACCCCAAACTGGGCTGCAGCACCAAGCAGCAGGGTCTTGGGATTGGCTATAACTGGGCCAAAATCTGTCATGGCACCTACACCCATAAAAATCAGCGGTGGAAGTATATCCCATCTTTCGATAGCAAAATGATAAAATACCCACAGGAGATGTCCTTCTTTCATGAGATCTGTCAGGGGAATGTTTGTAATCAGCATACCAAAGCCGATGGGAACTAAAAGCAAGGGCTCATACTTCTTTTTTATCGCGAGTGTAATTAAGGTGATTCCTATTATCCACATAAAGACATTGCCAACTGTCAGATGGAATATCCCCATCTCCACAAATATCCTATGAAAAACACTTAGATCCACTCTGTTTCTTTTCCCTCCTTTTTACAAAATCACAATCTGTTCAATGGTATGAACCCCAGAGCAAGCTTTTGCCTCTGATACGCAGCAAGCTTAAGGGGAGGTGAACCCGCATCTTCTCGTCCGGCGAAGTGAATACGAAGACGGATTCAAGCAAAACCATCATTTTTATACTCTGTGAATGCTCTTACCATATCACCTTATCCGTTATCCTTTTCAATCTCTTCATCTTTACCCACAATCTTAGAAAATACAATAATACTTACCTGTAATATAACCAGGCAGATAAAGACCCCACCAAATCCGATAAAAAACACTTCAAATGCCTCCCCCCAGTCAATCACTTTCCTTATATCCTCCTTATAATTTCTATATTTCAACAAATAAGTAAACCATGCCTAATCTCCACAATAGATTTAATGACATTCAGAATATATCCTAACACTTGAGTTGAAATCCTCTAAAGAGGAACGCCATTATTCAAGAACTATCAATACTTGATCGGCCTCTACTTTATCTTTTTCTTTCACTTTGATCTCTTTAACCTTTCCGTCAGATGTAGAGCAAATCGGGATTTCCATCTTCATTGCCTCAATAAAAATAAGCTCCTGGTCAGTACTTACTTCATCTCCGATATCTACTAAAACCTCTACAACAGTTCCCGGCATCGGGGCTATTATCTCTATACTCATTCAAACTGGCTCCTTAATCTTTTTGTTAAAATCCAAATGCTTTTTAACTATCCATATAAACTATTAAATCTATGCCATTATGGTGTCAGTCCGTTATACTAATATTTTGTTGGCCAATTTGCAAGAAGATGTCTGCCAATATCTTGATCAGATAATCACGTGTATCCATAAGGTGTACAATGTCATATAAGAATGCACTCGCCAATCTATACACATCAAGAACAAACTGATGTGGCTTCTGCATGAAAAACCACAACTTTTTGCCAACTTATCAATAATGATGTGGAATGTGTCAATGAAAAAGAGAGACTCAACCTTGACAGATAGGGGTGCTGATGCGATAGATACAGGTATGAAAACATCTGTACACTTTGCAACCGATCGAGGAGGATTTCTATGAAGATATTGGTGACATATTATAGCAAAACCGGAAATACAAAGGCTGTTGCTGATGCCATCTATGAGGCCCTGGGGAAAAAAGATAAAGATATAAAGCCCATAGAAGAGGCAAGAAATATAGAGGATTACTCTCTGATCTTTTGTGGTTTCCCTATTTATGCTCACAGTGTTCCTGTACCTGCTCAAAATTTTATCAAGAGCATCCCATCGGGGACAAATTTAGCTCTATTCTCAACTCACGGCGCCCTTCGTGAAGGCAAAATGTCAAAAGAAGCCCTAGAGCATGCCATAGGGCTTGCAAAAGATGCTAAGGTTATTGGTACCTTCAATTGCAGGGGGAAAGTACCTCAAGATGTGCTGGACAGTCTGATGGATAAGCCAGAACATAGGGCCTGGGCACAAATGACCCAATCAGCAAAATCACATCCTGATGAATCTGATATAGGAGATGCAAAGACCTTTGCACTTGATATTCTAAAAAAGGGAGAAAAGTTTGATGCCTTTCCTGTCAGATAAAACAGTCGATAGTCGATGGTCCGTTCAATGTTCTAGGTTCTATGTTACACCAGGTTGCAATCAGTCATTGCAAGGAGCTTTAGCGACGTGGCAATCCCACCCCTAGATTGCTTCGCCAAAGCTCGCAATGACAATTTTGCAAAGTACTTGATTGAACGCAACTTGGTAAGACACTTGATTTGATCAGTTTCAACACTATTATATAATCATATATTCACCAAGATTTTTTTAAAGCAACAAAAAGCCCTTGACAACCGGATTGGGTGAGCTTACTATTAGTAATAGTTACTATTATCAAGCAGGGGGAGCAAGATTGGAAAGGCTCAAAGAG
>CAZVAH010000268.1:0-2918 GCA_964625035.1 uncultured Bacteriovoracaceae bacterium
TCTCCTATTTTTCTGCTAAATTCTAACATATCCATTGCGAGAATTTATTGTTCACAACGAATATATTTTTATAAATCTCAAATATCTTTGCCTAGATCTTCGAGCAGTTTCTTCAGCTTGCCGCGTGCCCTGAAGGCACGCACCTTCACATTGTTGCTGCTCCACCCCAGCAGACGAGCCGCCTCCTTCACGGAATATCCCTTGAGAGAGACAAGCTCCAGCACCATACGCTCTTGCGCTGAAAGATGAGATAGTGCCCATTCGAGCACATCCCTTGCCTCTTTTTGTCTGCTGAAGCGCTCATATTGCTCCTTGGATTGATCCGTAACGACCTGATCGATCCAGTCCGTATGGGATGTCCCCAATGTTGTCATTGACAGTTCCCGAGAGCGGTATTGGGTCCTCCAGTAGTCATAACACGTCCTAACCGCAATGCAGGAAATCCAGCTCTTGAAGCTGCCTTTGTGTTTGAACTGCGGGAGAGACTGGTACGCTCGTACAAAGACGTCGTGACAAGTCTCTGCTGCTTGATCATAATGTACATGAGAGGAAACGATTTTCATCACGTAACCCTTATACCTGTTTACCAGGATCTCATACTGATTAACCTCACCATTTAATATGTGGTTAATAATCTGAAGATCGTCTGTTTCCGTGAGTTCATCCTGATTCCAGCTCATCCCGGGGCCCGCTTTTTTATTTAAGTTCTACATGTATTATATTTCACGGTCAACCGCGAGATAAAACCGGGCCAGGGGAACAAATTTCCCTGGCCCGGGGAGATCATTTACCTTCCGCCATATCTTCTTGCAGGCATGTATCGACTTGATGTCTTCTCAACTTGCGCATTTCCCCCATGCGCTTGTAGTGCCTCTTATGTGCCTCCATAAGCCTTTCCCTCTGTTCTGGGGTGAGCGCCTTGTTTATCTCCGAAGCCACCCTGGCGTGAATGACCCACAGTTCTTCCTCGACAGAATTCGCCTCGTGGTATATCGCTCTTGCAGCATCTTCATCAAAGTCATCGGCCGATATAACCCTCTGCATCTTCTCATGGACCGCCTGCATGATCTTCATGGCCTGTTCCTGTTCACCCCGATGCGCAGATAGGATGTCTTGTATCTGTTGCTTCTGCACATCGCTTAAGTCGAGTCCCTTCAGTATATGCTCCATGCCAAAGCCTCGATATAGCCCGGGAAAGTGTTTGGCATAAGCGCTGAGTGCCACGCCGGCCACCAGCATTATGACCACGGCCGTAATAATTCCTTTCTTTGCCCTCATTTAAATTCCTCCGTAAAAGTTTTTTGTAAGAACGCGTTCTTTTGACAACTCCAACGTCGTTCGGAGTGCCCTCCTGGTTACAGGAAACATAATCATGCATGTTGTGGAGATCGGTCGGATCATACGACGATCGAGAGGTGTATCTGTACTGGTTGTCATGAAGGAACCTAGCGCATGCTTGAATATTCAATTTGGAGCGGGCTCATTTCTCTATTCCTTTTCAATACCCTGTAGCCGTGCTATGCGCTCGGTAAGTGGATGATGGGAATAGTAGAACCAGGCAAAAAGCGGGTGGGGATGGAGGTTTGCCAGATTATCTTTTGCCAGCTGCCTTAATGCGCTGCATAATGGGCGTGTGGTTTTAAGGAGCAACCATGAATAATCGTCCGCCTCTTTCTCGAATTTTCTGGAGATCATTGACCAGACAGGTGTAAAGAAAAATGAGATGGGCTTGAAAAGGACAGCAAGAAGTAAGAGTCCTACGTATGGAATGCTTTCTTCGAAACCGAATGTTTTATATATAACAGGCCACTCAATCAGACGATAGGCGATATAAAGAGCGAAAAAAGAGACGCTTTGCGTAAGCATAAGGTGTTTTATGATATGCCTTTTTTTTAAGTGCCCTATTTCATGGGCTAATACCGATAGGATCTCCTCGGTTGTGTGTGACTTAAGGAGAGTATCATATAAGACGATGCGCTTGGTTTTGCCTATACCGGTAAAATAAGCGTTTGTATGCTTGCTCCGTTTTCCTGCATCTACTTGGTAGATACCACTTATCTCTATCCCGGCCTTTTTTGCTATAGAAAAGATTCTTTCCTTGAGGTTATGATCTTCTATTGGCTCATACTTGTTAAACAAGGGGGCTATAATGAGAGGATAGAGCCATAAGACAAGCAGTTGGAAGGAAATAAAAAGCATCCAGACCCACAACCACCATGTATTTTTGGCATAACAGATTAAACCCAGTAAGGGGCAGAGCAAAATGGCCATCAATATGGCTGAGACCAAAAGGCTTTTCAATAGGTCCGATGCCCATAATTTAGGGGTTATGGTACTAAAGCCATAATTTTTTTCGATTGCAAATGAGTCATACAGACTGAAGGGGATATCTAAAATGCCCTTTATCAAAGCAAGAAGACCAAAGAAGATAAACCCTGAAAGGATAAAATGAAGGTTAAAGGTAAGTATCTTATCTATCAGCCATGGTAAGAATCCGCTCAACAATATGACCAGAATGACTATGTCATTGAAAACGCTTGCTATAGAGGTAAACCGGGAGGAATCCACCGTATAATCAGTCATCTTAGATAGGGTTTTACCATCTATCTCTTCTTTAAAGAATTCAGGTACATGGTGAGAGAGCTTGCGAAGATGGCTGATATTGATACGTTTCAAGCCCCACCTGAAGATAGAGCTGATTCCAAAGATAGCAAGAAAGGTTATCAATAAAAGATTAAATTGAATCATAGTATAAGCCTACAAAAATTTTTTGGTTTTCGCAAGTTTTGGGTGATGCTTTTTCATCCTTGGTTGGGGCCGGTAGGCCATGGCAGTTTCTAAAGACTCTTTCCGATTGAGTTTTTGCAAAACTGCCTGTATTATAATATCCTTTCTTAAAAGTGGCTAAGATTATATTA
>CAZVAH010000269.1:0-2906 GCA_964625035.1 uncultured Bacteriovoracaceae bacterium
ATGATACCGGTGTGGCAGAAATAAGTAATGCTAGTGGCAGTGAAGGTCTTGCGACTTCTATTAACGAGGGAACAACAACTATCACTGCCACTCAAGATACTATAAATGGATCTACACTATTGACGGTTAGTCCTTTAGGTTGATTGGCTTAGCCCTCTGATGGTGTGGGGTACGGGGTCACATCTTAATACATATAGGTACGGGGTCACATCTTCATATGTCATTTATTAGGGTAATACGGGATACCGGCAAATAATGAGGCTTCAAAGATAAGTTTCTCATAATTTCCCTTTAAATCGGCTTTTTTATGATGCCAGCGCATAGTATGTTATTATTATCATCGTAAAAGACTGCAAGTTGTCCTGGGGCATACATGCCTTTAAACTCTACCCATAAATCATCTTTAGATGCGGGCATTATTATTGCGGGTTGTGGTTTTTGTCTGTATCGCACCTGCACTTTGGCCTCAATCGGGCCTTCTACCCGTTCAATCTTCATATAATTTATGTTAGTTACAAAAAAACCATTATATGGCCATTGAGATTTGTCGCCCACTGTGATCGTATTTTTTTTCATATCAGTGGCAAGTACATAGACCCTATGGCCGGCGCTATAGTTTAAGCCTTTGCGTTGTCCTGTTGTATAGTGGAGTGCGCCCTTGTGCCGGCCTAATATCTTGCCCCCAGGGTTGAGTATATAACCGGGGTAGGGGCTGAATCCGGTATAGGTACTTATAAAGCTCACATAGTCATTGGAAGGGACAAAGCAGATATCCTGAGAAGACCTTCCAAGAGATAGATCTATTTTAATATCTTTAACCATGCCTTCGGCCTGTGCCCTTGTAATATCACCTAGTGGAAATGTGCTATCTGCAATAGCAGCCTGCCCTACGAGGCCGAGGAAATATTCCTGGGTCTTTTTTTCTTTTGACTTAGAAAGATAACACCTTAAACCTGATGTGATCTTCTTCACATAATGCCCTGTTGCAATTCCATCTGCACCCAGGGCCTTTGCCTTATCTAAAAGCAGACCAAACTTTATGTCTCTGTTACAAATAGCGCATGGGTTTGGTGTATTGCCTGAAATATATTCTTTACAAAAGTAATCCTTTATCTTTATGAAATCCTTTGTTAAATCCAACACATAGTGTCTTATGCCAAGATGTTTGCAAAGAAGGGCAGCCCTGTCCACATCATCTTTTAAAGGGTAGTCTTCTCCAAGAGACATGGTGACTCCCATTATTGGAAGGCCTCTTTCCTTGAGGAGTATGGCTGCTGCGGCTGAATCTATTCCACCTGAAAGGGCAACTGCAATCATGGTAATTAAAGGTGTGCCCCACTATAAGGTCTGGTGTCCACTTCGCATCTTGAATATGCCTCATGCCAGCCATTTGGTACAGGCACATCTTTATACCAGATCTCCCTCCCCCCCTTTTGCAATCTCCTGGGTCTGCCCATAAAATCAGCTGCACATATGATTTTATTCTTTGCGATAGATGCTATATTGTCTACCCAATGTTCACTCTTTCTAGAACGCATGACATGATGGTCAAGGATCAAGATCTTGACCTTATCTGAGAGTGATAATACTCTGTCCTCTGCAGCCTCTATCTCCTTCATGTTTAGGTGTCCGAGGTATATGGAGGGGCCAGAGACCAGCACTATATCAGGTTCCCAATCCAATAATATTGGGATGGCTTCATCATTTAACATCTGTATAACTGATGCATGCACAAAGACATCACTAAAATCTTCTATTTTTGTCACCATTACTGTACCAACATGAGGATCATTTGGCCCATGTGGTACAGGATAAGAAAAGCTCAAAGGCCCATCTGTCAATCCCTCAGGATTTTTTATCTTTATGCCAAGGGTATGTTCTATGGCTTCGGCACGTTTGTCCTCTATTATAGATAAATTGGAGGCAGCCTTTCCCCAAATCGCAGTATCTTTTAATTCCTCATTGATCTGAGAGAGAGAAAGTTGATATGGATTTGCATTTGCTAAAGGGCAGTGATCACCGTGATAATGACTGAAGACCACATCTGTGACATTCCCTGCGGCCTTTTTAATGGCATGTCTGGTATTTTCAGATGCCCTTACCTGAACAGGATGTGGGAGAAGGCCCTGCCTGGTAAAGCCCAGAGCAACCCCTGGATCAATCAAGATCTTCCGGTTTCTTGTCTCTACTATGCAACTAAGAGATCTTACCCCTAGTGATTCTGAACCTAGTATACTTATATGCATCCATATCTTCTTAGGTTTTAATCTTTATCTTCAGCAGGTTTAACCTTGAGTTCAAGGTGGTCCACATCCGTTACTTTTACCTTAGTGCCTTTTTTGATATCAGGTGGGCCAGTCGCCTCCCAATATTCTCCGTGGCAAAAGACCTTGCCTGTGCCGTTTGATTTCCATTTATACACAATGGCCCTCTCACCGATCAATCCATCTATACCTGTTATAGGGGATTTCCTATGGACCTTCACCACCAGGAATACGCTGATAGCAAAAAATGCTGTAAACAGCGCTGTTATGGGAAGGATCACCCCCCAGGATACCTTTGCATATAATTCTGGTGTCCTAAATAAGAGGATAGAGCCCAGGACAAGGGATATCACACCGCCTACTGTAAGCAGTCCAAAGCTTGGCACCTTGATCTCTGCGATAAACAGGACAATTGCCAAAAGTATCAAGGCAACCCCCGCATAATTTACAGGCAATGCCTGGAAGGCAAAGAATGCGAGTATCAAGGATATACCCCCTATTACGCCTGGGAGGATTGCCCCGGGATTGGCAAGCTCAAAGTAAAGCCCAGCAAGGCCTATCATCATAAGTATGTAAGCAATATTTGGGTTGGAGATGGTTGAAAGCAGGCGGTATCTAAACCCCATGGGCCTTTCTATTATG
>CAZVAH010000270.1:0-2903 GCA_964625035.1 uncultured Bacteriovoracaceae bacterium
AGCGAACGCGAAGACGGATTCAAAAAGTGCAGTTTGGCAATTTCGTGAATTAAAAGTGATAATGATATGACAAAGGTGCTCATGGTAGCAGGGGAGGCGAGTGCAGACAGGCATGCCTCTAAGGTAATAAAGGCATTAAAGGATATCCTTCCTGATGTAGAAATCTTTGGGATGGGTGGGCCAGAGATGGGCTCTTGTGGTATGGAGTGTATCTATTCCATAGATGATCTCTCTGTGATGGGATTTACAGATGTGCTTCCAAGATTGCGCCGTATACTCAGGGTCTTTTTCGGTATAAAAAGATTAATCAGGGATAAAAGGCCTGATATATTTGTCCCCATTGATCTGCCTGATTTTAATATGAGGATGGCAAGGTTTGCTAAGGCAAGAGGTTTAAAGGTACTGTATTATATAGCACCACAGGCGTGGGCGTGGCGACGTTATAGGGCAAAGATCCTGTCAAAGATAACGGATGGCCTTGCTGTCATATTTCCTTTTGAAGAGGGGTTTTTTAAATCTTATGGTGTAAATACCAGATATGTAGGTCACCCCTTTTTAGAAGAAGGCAGGGGTTTAATAGATGTAAAATGGCCACCTGAAAGGGTCGCTATTCTCCCGGGTAGCAGGTATCATGAGGTATCAAGTATGTTACCTATCCTCCAGGGGGCAAAAGATATCTTAAATAAAGATTTTACTCGGCTCAAGTGGTATCTTCCTATTGCCAAAGGCCTTCCTAGTGAGTTGTTTGAGAAGCTTGTAGACAAAGATGTAACACTTTCCGAGACCATCCCAGATATTGATCTTGCTATGGTAAAGTCAGGCTCAATTGCGTTTGAGACGGCTCTTCTAGGTGTGCCAGAGGTGATATGCTACAAGACATCTATTGTGAATTATTATCTGGCCAAGACATTTATTGGTGTAAAGAATATAGGTATGCCCAATATTGTATCAGGTTCTCCTATTGTACCAGAGTTGATCCAAAAAGACCTTACTAAAGAGATGTTGGCTTTGGTTCTGAGAAGGTATATAGATAATGAAACATTATACATGAATACAAGAAAGGCCTTTGAGGGTCTTAGGGTATCGATGGGAGAAAATATTGCATCTGAAAAGGTAGCCACATGGATAAGAGACATGGTTTGAATTTAGGCAAAGATATATCTATATACAAAAGACTTATAGGTTATCTTAAGCCATATTGGATAAGATTGGTCATTGCAACCATCTTGATGGTAATAGTATCAGGGGCAACGGGTCTACTTGCGTTTTTAGTAAAGCCTGCCATGGATGACATATTCATTGCAAGGGATATCTCCATGCTCTATCTTATACCAGTAGTAGTTGTCGTGATCTTTTTGGTCAAAGCCCTTTGTGACTATGGCAGGTACTATCTTATGGCTGATGTAGGCCAGAGCATAGTCAGGGATATAAGGGATCAATTATACTTCCATATACAGAAATTATCTCTGGCCTTTTTTATCCGCACACCAACAGGTGTTCTCATATCCAGGATTACAAATGATGTAAATATGGTGCAGGCATCAGTTACCAGTGCCATTACCGGCCTTATAAGGGAATCATTTACCATGGCAGGTCTCATATTTGTAGTCTTTTATCGTGACTGGAAGCTTGCCCTAGTAGCAATGGTCGTGTTTCCTGTAGTTGTTTATCCTATAGCGAAGTTTGGGCATCGCCTTAAACACTATTCTACAAAGAGCATGAGGGTAATGGGTAATGTAATGACCATATTGGATGAGGCTTTATCTGGCATACGGATAGTAAAGGCATACAATATGGAAGATTATGAAGGGGCTCGCTTTTCAGAAGAAAACAGGAGGTTCTATCGCAATTGGATGAGAAGGCTTGCCATAAGGGCCTTCTCAACCCCTCTGATGGAGTTTATAGCAGGTATCAGTATTGCCTTTATCCTGTGGTATGGGGGGATGGGCGTAATAAAAGGCACATCCACACCCGGTAATTTCTTTTCCTTCATGACAGCACTCTTTATGCTATATACACCTATCCGGAAGTTTAATGAGTTAAACATTGTTGTTCAAGAGGGTATAGCTGCAGCAAGGAGGGTTTTTGATATCCTGGACATAAAACCGGATATAAAAGACAGCCCTGGTGCTATAGAACTGGGGAAGGTAAAAGGAGATGTAAAGTACAGAGGCGTGTGGTTCAGTTATGATACTACAGAAGATGGCGCTGAAAGGGTATATGCCCTAAAGGGTATAAATCTTCATGCAGCCCCAGGGAATAGGGTCGCTATTGTTGGCGAATCTGGTGCTGGAAAGACGACGCTTGTCAATCTTTTGCCCAGATTGTTTGATGTGGCCTCTGGCCAGATCCTTATAGATGGTAACGACATAAGAGATGTTAGGGTATCATCGTTGAGGAAGAATATCGCCATAGTTACCCAGGATATGATACTCTTTAATGATAGCATAAGGGCCAATATCGCTTATGGCTCTAATACTGAAGATATGGATAGGATTATAGAGGTGGCAAAGGCAGCAAATGCTCATAATTTTATTATGGATCTCCCGGATGGTTATGATACTATTATAGGTGAGGGTGGGGTAAAGCTCTCAGGTGGGCAGCGTCAGAGGATATGTATTGCAAGGGCTATCATGAGGGATGCACCCATACTTATATTGGATGAGGCAACTTCTGCCTTGGATACAGAATCAGAAAGAGAAGTTCAGGCAGCCCTTGACAAACTTATGGTCGGCAGAACTACAATTGTTATTGCGCACAGGCTTTCTACCGTAGTAGGAGCTGATAGGGTTATTGTGCTGAGTACAGGAGAGCTGGTGGAAGAGGGCACTCACAGTGAGCTTTTGTCTAGGCAGGGTTATTATGCCAGGCTCTATCACCTGCAATTTGAGTATGCTTAAGGT
>CAZVAH010000271.1:0-877 GCA_964625035.1 uncultured Bacteriovoracaceae bacterium
CGCCAGCACCATGGCACATAGGAAACCCTCCAAAAGGAACAGATGTTAGATTCATGAGCCCGATACTCTTAGATAACCTATCCGGCTCAACATCTTTGTGCACAAGATCCTGCATTAACAACGAAGTGGCAAGTATTGCGTTTGTAATGGTCAGCGGTGCTTGAGGAATAGCTAACAACCACCCACCTTTTAGGAAATCTTGGCCTGTTGGAATAATAATGTTTGGTAAAGATATAATGCTTATGCGAGGAATCCCAAATATAGAAAAACCCACAATTATGCCGATTAATAGAACAACTATTGCAGAAACATCTGGAATTTTGCTAAATTTATTAGCTATTAAAAATAAGATGGCAATAATTATACAGATACTGGCCAAAATATAATCTCCAATGATGAAATTAATTGATGTTTTAATCAAAAGTAATGCTAAACCCAACTGAATACCTCTAATAACGCTATAGGGAACTTTTTCTTGAATGAATTTCATTCCCTTACAAGATCCTAAAACTAAAAAAAGTGTCCCTAAAATTATTCCCGATGCAGCAATCTCACCACCACTCAAGCCTTCTGCGATAGCTATAGCCCCGATCGCTTTCATTGGTTCTACTGGGACAGGCATTTTATAATATATACCAGTGATAATATACCAAATACTAAAAAACAGTAATATGTACCCTAAATTAACATTCGAAACGATAGTCACTCCAAGGACAATAGGAATTAACGTTCCATAATCCCCAACTGCACCAGCTATTTCTTCCGAATTAAATCTAAAATCGGGCCACTTATTTGATTTACTCTTATTTTTCATTAGGGGCGTGTGGGGTCAAACCTACAATATACATTTAATATTTTCTATCTCGTTTTCCAATCC
>CAZVAH010000271.1:887-2890 GCA_964625035.1 uncultured Bacteriovoracaceae bacterium
GCTTCATCGGCTGCTTATCCCAAAATATTTCCCAATCTCTGGGTTTCTCTCCTTGCTTATTATTCTTGAAAGATAGATGGCTATCCTCCGTTCTTTTATGTGTTTTCTTGTCCTTTTTCTCAAATCCTCTGGCGTCAGCGAATAATATCCTTAAACTACCTTTACTACATCTTCTTTTGGTTTTTCTCTATAAAGTTTCCTCAATGAAGGAAGTTCTCTGTCAATCCCTGGATCTTGCTTTTCCCCCTGTATAAGTCCCTTTATCTTTGTTATAAAAGGCTCTTCCCCGAGAACTATCCCTGCCCTCACTCCTTCCAAAGGATTGCTACTATCGCCTATACCAGATCTTACAAACTTTCGGTATTCTTTTTGAGTCCTTTTCATATCCTTCGAAAATACTCTCTCCCTCAAATTACCCCTTGAAGTAATATGATAAAATGCACCTTCATACTCAATTCTTGGCTGCCTTGCCATAAAAAAATTATCATAGGATAATCCTTGGTGTCAAATGTATATTGTAGGTTTGACCCTAGATCCTCTTGTAGGTCTGACCCCAGATCCTCCTCCAGATCCCCCTTGACAATCAAGCAAAGAGTCTATATTAATATATTAGAATATTCTAATATGCTATTTAAACGGGGCCTTTATGGCAGGATCAGATTATGAAGATATCGCTACCCTCTTGAAGGTGTCAGGAAATCCAACAAGGGTGATGATCATCAAGGAATTGTCCACAGCCAGTCAGTGTGTGAGCAATCTGGAAGGCAGACTGGGGATAAGTCAGGCAAATGTATCTCAACACCTGAATATATTAAAGGTAAACGGGATAGTGAATTGCATACGTCAAGGAAACTCAAGGTGCTATTACCTAAAGCAGCCTGACTTTATAAAAAGGCTCTTTGAGCTGATTGAAGATAAAGAGAGGAGTATAGCGTATGGGAAATAACCGGTCAAAAGATAAGCTGCATGATGTAGTTATCATAGGTGGAGGGGCTGCTGGCTTAACTGCCGGGATATATGCATCAAGGGCAAACCTAAAGGCACTGTTGATTGAAAGCCCTGTAAGCCCCAGCCAAATTACTATTACTGATCTTATTGAGAACTATCCGGGCTTCCCTGATGGTCTGTCCGGGTTTGAACTTATTGAGAGATTCAGGCAGCAGGCCACTAAATTTGGACTGCAAATAATCGCCAAAGATGTAACCTCTATTAAAGGGATGCAGACAGGCGATATCAAGGGCTGGGAAATAGCCACAGATGACGAGATTCTTCATGCACTCTCTGTTATCATAGCAACCGGTTCTTCTCCTATGAAGTTGAACGTACCAGGAGAAGAAGAGTTTGCAGGAAAGGGTGTATCATATTGTGCCACCTGTGACGCGCCTTTTTATAAGGATAAAGATGTCATAGTTGTAGGTGGTGGGGATACAGCCATACAAGAGGCCCTGTTTTTAACCAAATTTGCCAAAAAGGTCACAATAGTACACCGTCGCGGGAGACTACGTGCAACAGCCTTTCTGCAGGACAAGGCATTTGCCAATAATAAGGTCAGCTTTGCCTGGAATTCAATAGTAGAAGAAATCCTAGGCGATACATTTGTAACAGGGGTAAGGCTAAAAAATGTTAGCCCACCTGCTGAATACAATGAAATACCAGCAGACGGCGTCTTTATCTTTACCGGATTCAAGCCTAACACAGATATTGTAAGAGGCATAGTTAATATGGATGAGGGTGGCTACATCGAAGTAGACCCTTACATGAGGACTTCACAAGAAGGAATATTTGCCTGTGGAGACTGTACATACAAGTTATTAAAGCAGGTTATCACTGCATGTGGAGATGGGGCAACTGCAGCCTTTGCTGCCCAGCTCTATATAGAGGACCTAAAAGATATATCCTATGATAATAGGTACAAACAAATAAAAAACAAATAAAAATAAGGAGGCTTACAATGTCAGCAGATGAAAAAAATACTATAAAAGGATTTGAGGATAACCCTGATT
>CAZVAH010000272.1:0-2887 GCA_964625035.1 uncultured Bacteriovoracaceae bacterium
TCTCTGTTATCAATGTACCATTAGTAAAAATCTGAAAAAGGCAGTCACTATGTTTTTTTGCCATGGTATATATGTCATTAAATTTGATGAATGGTTCTCCACCCAATATTGTATAGAAGTATACCCCGATTTCTTTACCTTCTGTGATAATCTTATCAAAGATAGCTAGATCCATATCGTCCTTAATTGTGTAGTTTTCGGCATAACAACCCTTGCATCTTAGATTGCACCTCATAGAAGGACTGATAAGGATATTAAAAGGTGGACACAGGCCGTCCTCATTCTCTAAGACCTTGGCACGATCCATCCATTTTAGTGAGCAGTTGCCAAAAAAGTTTTTGACAAAGGTACTTACTTGCCCTGCATCTCTTGTCATTAATTTTATAAACCATTTTTTTGTACCTGGATTTTTCTGGATCCAGTCCATCACTGCCTTGAACTGACCAGTACCTCCACCAAACCTATTATCAAGGGATGCCAAGCCCTTCATCATCGTATCGAAATTCTTCTCCGGATTTTTCTGGACATATTTAACAATAAAGTCTGCACTTGCTGAGATAGCAGCACCCTTTGATTTTTTCTTTAGATTCTCCAAGATACCCATGGCACATACCTCCATAAAATTTAATATTAACTATTAGACTCATATTACTTATACTAAAACATAAAGCAAGCATTTTTTTTGTGCAGTGCATAAAAATAATAAAAGCGGTCAGCTCTCAGCATTCAGCCAAAATAATATTTCGATCCGACTTATCTACTCTCCCTCGGCAGGTGATCTTCAACCTGACGGGTAGGAAGAAGCAAAAGCTGATTTGCCAGAGGTGGAATTGCTGAATATCTGATAGCTGAGGGCTCACCTTCTACATTGGACCTTTCCACTATAGATTATTGTGCTAATAAGTCAACCTGTGATAGAGAAGATCCCCTTTCTACATAGGAATACGATCTATAACATTATCTCTAAGGATGATATAACATTTGATGCCCTGCATCATATTTTAGACTCTCTTTTACAAAGAAATGCCTTTGATGTATCAGAGATGGATGCAGACCTGTATACAATAAGATATAAACAGGTTCTCTATACTGTATGCGCAGATGGGCTTGATGTCATGATACATACTAAGATGGTATAAAAATAAGGTATGGTTTAGAGATGGGCTACATACACCTGTGCAAGCCTGATGGCAGCAAGTCTTGTGCTGCATGTTGCGGATTATATAATTATGTAAATAGCAGCAGAGAGAGCCTAAGGAAACGGCTGAGATACAGATCAGGCCTGTTCAGAGAGGTAAGGGAAGGGAATATCACCCTGAAACAATACAGGCAAGGTTTACGCCATAGGGAAGACTCAAGGCGCATATACGAGACCATATACTCATGTGAGTTTGCTGGTTTTCTAGACACAGCTGAGCAAAGAGTAGGTTGCATGCTTCACCCCATGCAAAATAATGGCGATGACTGGAGAGAGACTAGTTTTTATGGCAGAGATTTATGCGAGGGACATTTTTGTCCCAGTTATAGTAAGCTCGGTAGTAATGAAGCCCGGATCGTAATAGATGTGATAGATGATTGGTATCTGTATGGTATTATTATAACAGATATTGATTTTGTGAAGACATGTTTCAAGATTGTGCAGGACAGGCTTGGTGAACCCCTTAGGCCAGAGATCTTAAAGGAATCTCCTGTCTTAAGAGATATCCTTTTGAGGTATTTTAAGCTAAAAGAATCATGGCCTTTTAGAGATTCTACAAGGCCTAGATTTGGTAAATATTATTTTATAGGCGAGGATTATGATATTGACAGGATAGATTATGCAAATATTGGAGCGGATCCCTCACCGTATGATGTGATATTTTTGAGTTTGTCTTCTCTTTTTAAAGCAAAAAGGGATCTTGACGAGGCAACTATAATAATAGATGGGATAATAGATGAATTTTATAGTGAATACAGACGATCCTGTTACACAGATTATTGACATGGCCCTTAAAGAAGATGGGCAGGATAAGACCACAGATGCAATATTCTCTGCTGAAGATGATCTAACGGCAGGCATATTTGCAAAGGAGATAGGCATCATAGCAGGGGTAGATATTGCGGAGAAGGTCTTTTATCGGCAAAATCCATCTATTGTTTTTAACGCGGGCGTATCAGATGGGATGGAAATAAACCCTGGACAGAAGATAGCGTCTGTTTTTGGCCCTGCTAGAAGTATACTAAGAGCAGAAAGACCTGCCTTGAATTTTATGCAGAGGATGTCAGGTATTGCAACCATGACAGCTGAGTATGTAAAAAAGGTTAAAGGCACTAAGGCCCAGATCCTGGATACCAGAAAGACCCTTCCTGGCCATAGGATCCTTGATAAACTTGCAGTCTATCTTGGTGGAGGTGTAAATCATCGCATGGGTTTATATGATATGGCCTTGATAAAGGATAACCACATAGATAGAATAGGCTCTATTGCTGAAGCTGTAAATAGAATAAGGCAGACATATCCTGATCTCCCCATTGAGGCAGAGGCCAGGTCTTTGAGTGATGTAAAGAGGTTTTTAGAATTAGGTGTGGATAGGATTATGTTGGATAACTTCGAGATTGGAGATATAAAAAAGGCAGTTGATATAGTAAAGGGCCAGATTTCCTTAGAGGCCTCTGGTGGTATCACATTGGATAGCGTAAGGGATGTGGCTTTAACTGGTGTTGATTACATCTCTGTAGGGGCCATTACTCACTCTGCAAAGGCATTGGATATTACTATGTTGATAGAGGAAACTCATGACAATAGATGAGGCTAAAGAGATTATCAGGCAAAAAAAGGCCACCTTTGGTAAGAGGCTCGTAATTTTAGGGCATCATTATCAATCTGATAAGGTAATAGAATTTTGTG
>CAZVAH010000273.1:0-2880 GCA_964625035.1 uncultured Bacteriovoracaceae bacterium
CAAGCGAAAAAGTGTCCCCCTTTGGTAGTATCTAATCAAAAATGGGGAAAGTCCAGACAGTTTAGTACTATTGACATCGTATGTGGATATTAGATAGCATTAGAGGCTCTGCAAGTATTAGGAGACAGATGATGTTAGAGGTTCTATCAGATGGGTTTAAAAAGGCTCAACACCTACTTAAAGGTAAAGCTGTTATTACGGAGAAACACGTTGAAGATGCCTTAAAGGAAATTCGTATTTCTTTACTCGGGGCAGATGTGGAATTTCATGTGGTAAAGGCATTTTTAGACAGGGTCAAGGGAAAGGTCCTTGGAGAAATTGTACAAACCAGGGTTTCTCATGGGGGAAGGAAGATAAAGGTTACTGCTGAACAGCATTTTATCAAGATATGCTATGATGAACTAATCTCGCTTATGGGCCCTGTGGATACATCACTTTTCTTTGGCTCCAGGGCGGTTACAGCCATTGTGATGATAGGGCTTCAGGGCAGTGGTAAGACCACTACAACAGCAAAGCTTGCGAAATATCTTGAGAAGCAAGGTAAAAGACCCATGATGGTGGCTGCGGATATATACAGACCAGCAGCTATAGAACAGCTGAAGGTTCTTGGACAGCGTTTAGATATACCTGTCTTTCATGCCCCTGGAAAGAATCCCCCACAGATCTGCAGGGATGCATTAGATGCTGCCCAGTTTAAGGGTTGTGATGTGGTGATATTTGATACTGCTGGTCGCAGCATTATAGACGAAACATTGATGGAAGAGCTTGAAGAGATCAAGGGTGCAACAAATCCTGAAAATATATTGCTTGTTGTAGATGCCATGATTGGTCAGGATTCTGTAAATGTGGCAAAAGAATTTGATCGCAGACTGGATATGTCTGGTTTTATCCTCACGAAATTAGATGGCGATGCAAGAGGGGGCGCTGCCCTTTCTATAAAAGAAGTAACAGATAAGCCTATAAAGTTTATAGGTGTAGGTGAAGCTCTGGATCGCCTGGAGGAATTTAGGCCTGAAGGGCTCGCTTCTAGAATCCTGGGCTATGGCGATATAGTAGGTTTGGTAAAAGACTTTGAAGAGGTGGCAGACGAGAAAAAGGCTGAAGAGGATGCTGAGAAGATACTCAAGGGAGACTTTACATTTGGTGATTTTTTAAAACAACTGAAGATTATCAAGAAAATGGGATCTATTTCCGATATAATAGAAAGGTTGCCGCTTGGCATGGGTGCATTGCCCCAGGGTCAGAGTGTGGATGACAGAGAGTTGATAAGGATTGAGGCCATGATAACCTCTATGACCCTATATGAGAGGGCACATCCTGATTGTTTGGATGATAGGCGCATTACAAGGATTGCCTCAGGGAGCGGACAGAGCAAGTCGCAGCTTGTAGAGTTGATTAACAGGTTCAAGACCATGCGGCAGGTTATGAGGAATTTAGGCCAAGGGCTTACAGGAAAGAAAAAGGCATTAGCAAGGATCGGAATGGGTGATGCAAATATAGGGGATCTATTAGGCGGTGATATACCGAGACAGAAGAAACGGTCATTGGTGGATCTAAAAAAGAAGAAGAACAAAAGAAAGATAGCAAAGAAGGCAAAAAGGAAAAAATAAGTAATAAAATTTGATCTCAAGGCTTCTTAACAGTTATTTTGGTAGAGGTGTTTAGTGGACGATATTGAGCGACTGCAAAAGGAATTATCTGTAATAAAAAAGGTTAATCAAGCAATCAGATATGCACCTGATATAGAAGCGGTGGCAGGCGCTATCTTGGATATTATGATTGAAGAGACTGCAGCCCAGAATGCATCAATCATGATGCCATCTTTAGATAAGACACATCTTGAAATTAGGGCTGCAAAGGGTGCCCATGATTTGCGTCCACGATACTCTGAAGAGCCTATAGGTGATGTCTTTTCAATAGGGGAAGGCATTGCTGGTATGGTTGCTTTAAGCAAAGAGCCTATTATTATTAATAATACAAAAGAAGACCCATTATTTCAATCAAGGGATATAGGGGTAAAGATAGGCTCCATGCTGAGTATTCCCCTTTTGTATGGAGATAGAGAGCTTGTTGGTGTGCTAAATTTGAGCCACCCATCCCCAGGGGTGTTTACTGAGGTCGAGTTGTCCATCCTGGATAACTTTGTTCATCCTGCTGCACTGGCATTGAGAAACGCAAGGGTTATGAGTGACATTGAAGACATAAATAGGATGTTAAAGGAAGACCTCTCTATGACTGATCGGGCACTTGAGGTATTTGGGAAAAAGTTTATTAAGGTCTTTAATTATATCTCAATAGGCGTTCTTACTATTAATCCTGACGGTACAATTACTACCATTAATAAAAAGGCAGGAGAACTTCTTCATTTAAAGGCAGGAGATAATATATTTACAACCATAGATCCAGATATCATAAGTGATATGGGGGCTGAAATAAAAGATAGATCTATAGATATCCATCTCCATGGGCGAGTATTAAATCTTGAACTTGCAACACTTCCTCTTAAACCAACCTGGCAAATGCTGATCTGCCTTAGAGATGTGAGCTCGGAGAGGTTTAAGGAAAAGGAGCTTACCCGTGTCAAGGATCAGTATAAGAATATGGTAGAGAAGGCTATTGATGCGGTTTATTTGATAAGACATGGCCGTTTCTTACTCACCAACAAGAAGTTTCAAGAGATGCTTGACTATAGCGCTGAAGATCTTTTGAGTAAGCACTTTAGACACTTTGTAACAGTAGAGTCCATAAGGACGATTGCTGGGGCACTAAGATCAAAACAAGGAAATGTATTTATACCAAATTTAGAGATCCAGGGGATAAGGAGGGATGGAGCTAAGCTCTATTTAGAGATAATCATAGGGAAATTAACTGTAGATGAAA
>CAZVAH010000274.1:0-2880 GCA_964625035.1 uncultured Bacteriovoracaceae bacterium
CATTTGCGAACCCTTTTGTATCTGAGCCTATTTCCCTCTGGTTTACAATACAACCTTTATGTTTGTGTACAAACTCAATGGGGTCTTCTATTGTCACTATGTGTCCGTGGCGTTCATTGTTTATCTTGTCAAGCATTGCAGCAAGTGAAGTGGATTTGCCGCATCCAGTAGGACCTGTGACAAGGACAAGCCCTCTAGGAAGTAGTGTTAAATTATTTACACTACTAGGAAGGCCTAACTGTTCTATACCCATGATTTTATAGGGTATCATCCTGAATGCCCCTGCTGTTGCCCCTCTCTGTATAAATATATTAGCTCGAAAGCGGGCAAGCCCCTTTATACCAAACGAGAGATCTAGCTCATGGTTTTCCTCAAAATGGTGTTTTTGTGCATCTGTAAGGATGGCATAGCACAATTTTTTTGTGTCTTGAGGAGAAAGTTGTGGCATATCTAAAGGATATAATGATCCCCTTACCCTTATCTGGGGGGGGGTCCCGGTAGTAATATGAAGGTCAGATGCCTCTTTTTCTACCATTAATTTTAACAATTCATGGATACTTAACATCTATACCCTCCTAATCAATCAGCTATAGTAATCCTTAATATCTCTGAAACACTAGTTATACCTTCAGCTACTTTAGTTAAACCGCTTTGTCTCAGAGTCTTCATGCCCTCTTCAATGGCCTCTTTCTTCAGTTCAGATTCAGAAGCGCCCATTAGGATTAGATCCTTTATCTTTTCGGTTACTGGCATCACCTCGTAGAGTGCTATTCTTCCTTTAAAGCCTGTATCCCCACACACAGGACATCCATTACCCTTGTAGCACACTGTATCTTGGGTTTCTTGAGGATCCATACCCATCTGTATCAGGGTTTCTTTTGATACATCGTCTTTCACCTTGCACTCAGCGCAAATCTTTCTCCCAAGCCTTTGTGCTACTACGAGATTTACTGAGGAGGCAACAAGAAATGGCTCTATCCCCATATTGAGCAATCTGTTTATAGTAGAAGGGGCATCATTGGTATGCAGAGTGGAAAGTACAAGATGACCGGTAAGCGCAGCCTTGATAGCGATTTCAGCTGTCTCAAAATCCCTGATCTCTCCAACCATGATGATATCAGGATCCTGTCTTAGAAAAGATCTCAGTGCTGCAGCAAAGGTAAGACCAATTTCTTCATGCATATGTACTTGATTTATCCCTGCCAGGTCATATTCAACAGGGTCTTCTGCAGTGGAGATGTTTCTCTCTATTGTGTTGAGTTCAGTAAGCGATGAATAAAGAGAAGTCGTTTTTCCAGATCCAGTAGGGCCAGTTACCAGAACCATGCCCCAGGGTTTATATATGGCCTCTTTAAATTTTTTCAGGGCATCTTCCTCAAATCCAAGTTTGGTCATGTCAAGCTGGAGGCTGGATTTATCAAGTATCCTTAAAACCACCTTTTCACCAAAGAGGGTAGGTAGTACTGATACACGGAATTCGACCTCTTTCCCGCCCTCTATCTTTAGTTTTATCCTTCCATCCTGAGGTAGCCTGCGTTCAGCTATATCCAGTTTGGACATGATCTTTACCCTGGAGATTACAGCATTTCTTAGGCCCAAAGGTGGCTTCATTGCTTCATGGAGCACCCCATCCAATCTGAATCTAATTCTGAAAAGTTTTTCATAGGGTTCTATATGTATGTCACTCGCACCTTTTTTTATGGCGTCTACTAAGATAAGATTGACTAATTTTATCACAGGGGCTTGATCAGCCTCTTTTTCAAGATCCCCTACGGATACCTCGTCCCCTGCGTGAGCTACCTCGACATCCCCTGCCATATCCTCCATATCACTTAAGGCAGTATCTAGGGTGGCAGACTGATCGTAGAAGTGGTCAATTGCCCATTTCAGGGAATCCTCTGAGGTAGCATATACATCTATAGAATAACCAGTTAAGAACTTTAAGTCGTCCACTGCGAATATATTGGCAGGATCAGTCATTGCGACATTGAGTGTAGCTCCTTCTCTTTTAAATGGAATTGCCATGTATTTTTTGACTATATTGAGTGGGATAAGTCTTATCACATCGGGATCTGGGGTGATCTTTTTAAGTATTACAGGGGGGACTCCATATTGCCTACCTAAAAATTCCACAAGCTGTTCTTCACTAATGTAGCCTAACTTAACCAGCTGTGAGCCCAACCTCGATCCTGAACCCTTTTGTGTCTTTTGCGCCTCGACGAGTTGTTCTTGGGTTATTAAGGCATTTTTGACTAGTTTTTCGCCTAACAGTTCCTTTGCCATAGCCATCTCTCTGCAAAAGTCTATCGGTAATAGAAGCTTTTGACTTTAATAAAGCCTATGATGCTAATTATATATTATACAAGCCTCAAATCTTTAGCCATCTCAGCCATAGAATTAGGGTAAATGCTAGCAAAATCTAGGAGGCCGGACTTAACCTACTTCTATTTACATTTCTGGCAAGGCTAATTTACCTCATTTAACTTTACTATAGATTCAGGTGTCTTGAAACCCTTTTCTTTTACGGATTTCATTTATAGAGACTACGCGACGTGAATCTGGGGTATCTAAGGATTGGTCTTTTCTTTTATCCTGTCTAAGATACTCTCTCTCGGTTGGGCCAGGAAGAGGAACAATCTTGATAGGAATCCCCTTCATTGTGAAAGGGGTTCCATTGATATAATCATCCTTTAATATCCAGGTCATTTCTTGTGGCGGAAATCCGAGAAATAGCAGCCTTATCTGGTACCATCTTGGGTTTATATCTGCCTTTATATCCTCTACCCTTACATAGACACTAGGCTTATTATCTATATGTATAGCTGCTATGTCCCCTATCTTGAGCATATAATATTTATATCATATCGAGGATATGATAGC
>CAZVAH010000275.1:0-2874 GCA_964625035.1 uncultured Bacteriovoracaceae bacterium
GTACAGTTGGCAGCTGGTCTCAAGGGAATTGAGGAAGAATACCCACTTCCTGATCCTATTGAAAAGGACATCTTTGAGATGGATGAGAAGGCACGAGCAGAGGCAGGGATCACATCACTGCCTGGCAATCTTTTTGAAGCGACTCTAGAGGTCTCAAAAAGCGAGCTGGTAAAAGAGGCCGTAGGTGATCACATCTTCGAAAAGTTCATCGAAAATAAGCACAAGGAATGGGATGAGTTCAGGACTCATGTGAGCCAGTATGAGATTGACAAATACTTGTCTGTCCTCTGATTTAAATAATGATATATGCTAATTGTATGATTTACAAGGGATAAGAAACTGTAGTACCAAAGTTGCTATACAAACAATTTAAGCTTTTAGTAAAAAACCTCAATTAGGAGGAATTATGAGTTATATTGGTGAAGATCTGTTTCATTTTCAGGCTTCCCTTATACAGTCAGGCACATCTTTAGAGGAGTTTATAAGGGAGAATTATATACACAGATGGACAGGTGATACCTTAGCTGCTGCCCTTTCCATACGCACTACCCTGGTGGTTGCCATACACAATTTTTTGGCAAATGAGGGCCTGGTTAACATGGAAAGGATTCAGATAAGTCCTGTAACCGATCCACTGGCTCATGATGTGGAGCATGTTTCTACTATTCATTATAAAGGAATTCCCTATGTGACTACCCATTCGATGATCTATTCTAAATTCCTGGCATGTTCCAATCCGCGAATCAAGGGGGTGTTTGTAGACTCTCCCAACCTCAGGTTAGAGATAGAGAGCCCTTTGAGGAAGCAGAGAGGCAAATATCTTATTGATTTCTCCCAGATCGATCTTGAGTTAAGGCGAGGTAGAGGCGTTAGCTTTGAGGAATATAAAAATGATACCGAAAGGGTAAAAAAGATTCTGCAAGAGGATATGGAAAAGGCCATTGATTTCTTTGAGCGCATGATTATTGCTGCAACAAAAGAGATTGCAGAGAAGAACGATGACGAACTCAAGTTCTTAGGCGTAGTCGTGGAGGTTCCTGAACAGCCGTTTCCCAGGGTTAGGCATGATGAGGCTGTTAAAAGGTTCGAGAGGAGAGATCTTGATGCCAAGATAGGCGATACCATCTCTTCTCAATTCTTCTGGATTACAGGTCTATTGAGGGAAAATTATGACCTGATATATCCCTATATAAAGGCAGATGGTACCAAGGTGGCACTCTCAGAGGTTACTTCAGATATGGTCTATAATTATGACATCTGTGCCAAATCGCAATTGAGGGATACGGGTAAATATATGCCTGCACTTGAGATACTTTCCGGAGCTGTAAGAGAATGGCTCTATGAGCCCATTGTCGAGAGATTGGTCGATAACAAGATTATTCCAGAGAGGCCTGTATTTGAAGATGGCAACCTTGTCAACATAGAGGCACTCAATGGTTATGGGCCTTTCCTTACAGCAGTTGCACAAAAGGATAAAAATGGCAGACCATATTTCCCTGATACATTTGGTGGGGGCATCGGGGTGGAGAGGACACTTTACGCTATCCTGCGTGGACCTAAGATAGAGAAGATCGATGACATAACATACTTTGGGAAAAACCCTGATTCGTTCCCTGTGTTCTTATTTTGAGTCAGGGCAAAAAGGTAAGTATTGTATGAAAAAGTGAATAGTAAACAGGTTGTTGCCCAAAGAAATCCTTTTGAGCGAAGCCTCAGAAAATGCGTAGGTCCTTAACGTTCGTGGAGGCTCTCTGATTACTTATATCCTCAATATCAATTCCCTGCTGCTTTATCCTTGGTGCATTTTCTAGGACCTTTTTGGCCGCGGCCTTATCGATGACATAGATCATATCGCCTCCATTTTTTGAGTAGATCTGGGAGTAGGAAATAGGAACTAAAGGTGTGGGATCATTAATAAGGGAATCAGCTACAGGGTCTACTTTGCGACCTCCATTGGCTAAAAGCACAACCTTTTTTGCCTGATAGACGAGTTCAACTCCCATAGAGGTGGCATACCATGGGCTTTGCTCCTTGCTTGCAAAGTGTCCATCAGCTACAGCATTTGCCACTGTATCTTCATCGAGTTTCACAAGAAGCATTTTGTTTTCTTCAAAGGGGATCCCAGATTCATGAAAGGCTACATGGCCTCGTCCGCCAACACCTATTATCTGGAGATCAATTCCTCCGCTGCGCTCAATTTTTTCACAGTACGCGTCTAATACCTGTCTTCGAATCCACCTGAGGTATTCAGACCCTGCATTTTTTTTGATGACAATGGCCTTTCCTTTGTCTTTGCCCTGTTCCTCCCAATCTTCAGGGTTTGCGTCAAGTTCAGCTACAAGTCTTTCCTGATCAATTATCGTGCCCCAGGGTACAGTTGTTTCTCTGAATTTTTTTTGAAGCAGACCAAAAAGTTCCTGAATCATAAAATAGCTATAACTTTCAGGATGTAGAGCTCGCTGTTGCGCATTTTCTCCGGGAAGCCCTATATATTCATCCAGATTAAAGCTCTGGATTTTGGAGCAGTCAAATTCGCTAGTATTAGCTGCCTTGGCAAAATGTTTGTAAAGACCTGTGGGTGTGTTACCGGTGGCCAGACCAATTACGTATGCATCCTTAGTACCAAGCTTGTCTTTAATATCTCTCACCACTATTTGCGCGCCAACTTCGCTCATATGATCAAAATCTCGAGCCACAATTACCCTGAATGCCATACAAAATCCCCACAAAAAATTTTATTTGAATCAATTTAGCGTTTTTTAAACACAGTTCGGTCTTGTTTACAATAATCTTTTTTCTTTATCCTGTGTGGGCAGATAAAGCGTGGACCCTATAAAATCACTCTAGGTTATCTCTCTAACAGGTATCCCTTCC
>CAZVAH010000276.1:0-2839 GCA_964625035.1 uncultured Bacteriovoracaceae bacterium
ATATTACAGGTAGTGGCCATGTATCCTGTATAGCTCCATCATCAGGGCTGAAAGGGCTTGCAGATGTGCTCTTGCCGGCAGACCAACTAGGGGACGAAAATCATATAACTGCCTGGGACCCGAGAACAGGAAAGATCCTGCCAGGATTTCCTATGTATATGGATGATCTGCAATTTCTCACCAGCCCTACTGTCGCAGATATTGATGGGGATGGAGCACCTGAGATCTTAGAAGGTAGCGGTGGATTTATCTTGAGGGCATATAATGCAAAAGGTGAAACCCCTTATGGCTGGCCGAAATTTACTGGCAAATGGATTATATCTTCGCCTGCCTTTGGTGATATTGATGGTGATGGCATGTTAGAAGTGGCAGTAATGACCAGGATGGGAGATATCTATGTCTGGGATACAAATGCCCCTATGTGCAATGGAGCATGTAATAATCAATGGATGACTTCCCACCATGATACCTGGCACACTGGTCTTTATGGCATGGATACTATACCCCCTGGGAGACCACTCGACTTTAAGGCTATAAAAAGAGATGATCATGTTATCTTCTCCTGGACAGGTATTGGTGATGATAGGATGTGTGGAGATGTGTCATATTATGAAATACGAGGCTATAATGGTGATATCACGAAGAACTGGGAAGATGCCACACTACTAAAGACCATTACGGAGCCACAAGTAGTAGGAAACCATATAGAGATAGAGATGAAAGATTCTGGATTTGAGGCCTATGGTATTCAGGCAAAAGATGATGCAGGAAACCTCTCTAAAATGGTGGCTACATATTTGGAGGGAGGGACAGGAGGTGGAGAGGAGACACCTCCTGCATTCTCAGATGGCCATGACAAGTGGTATGAGTGCTTTATAGCAACTGCAATATTACCTGTAGATACTTTAAATGCTTGGATTATTGGTCTGCTTGCATTAATAGCTGTTATAACAGGCCTTTGTGGCTCGAGGAGATATTGAAGTTTAATTAAAGGCGAGTAAAGATATGGGAGGGTAACCACCTCATATTATGCGTCAAGGTCGTCTTTGTGTTCATGTGGATATTTGCCACCCTTGTGGATATGCATATGGGTGTGGGGTGTGACCTCTTCTTCAAGATATATTCTGCCTTTTTCCATCCCATAGGTCTTGTTGGTTATCTTTAAGAGGAAATCCATGTTGTGGGATGTGATGATGCAGGAGAGATTTAAGTTATTTAATACATCTATAATCCTGTCTGTTGTTTGGTTATCCAGGCCTGAGTCTGGTTCATCTAATATGAGGATCTCTGGTTTCATGGCCAGCACTGTGGCCAGTGCTGCCAATCTCTTCTCTCCTACTGAAAGTTTATAGGTAACCCTGCCTTCAAGTCCTGCAATCCCTAATTTATTCAGGGTGTCTCTCGCAATCAAAAGGGTCTCCTCAGGAGAGTTCCCTAAGTTTAGAGGGCCAAATGCCACATCCTCAATGACCGTTGGGCTAAAGAGTTGATCATCTGAATCCTGAAACAAAAGGCCTATCTTTTCTCTAATAGATCCAAATGCCTTTTCTCCACAGACAGTGTTGCCAAAGATCTCTATACGGCCAGATGTGGGTTTTAATAGACCCATAATGATATAGAATAGCGTAGTCTTTCCACTCCCATTTGGGCCTATGAGGCCGATCCTCTCACCACGGACAAGGCTGAAATCTAATTTATCTAGGACAAGCCCATCACCAGGATAGGCAAATGAGATATCTTCAAGTCTTATGAGAGTATTGTCACCTTCCATTGTACACCACCAAGGTTGTTAAGATTATCAGGGCCATGATTATAGAGGCAATATCATGGCGTTTTAGGTAGAACTTGTTTAAATGATAGAATTTACCTTTAAAACCCCTGCATAACATAGCAGATCTAATCCTTTGCCCTCGATCATAGCTGTTAACAAGGAGCATACCTACAAGATATGCATAGCTTTTGTATGTATGTATATTTGTGCCAGGCTTAAAGCAACGAATCTTCATTGCATTCTTTAGTTTATTGTATTCCATATAGATCACATGAGTATAGCGATATGTGAGAAATAGTAAATACACCAGTTTATTCGGTACATACAGATGGTTTAAGGCTTGTCCTATTGATATGATAGGGGTAGTGCCCAGTAGTGTCATCAGGGCAAGTATAATAGCATTAGACCTCAGCGTAATAAGCCCGGCATAAAGGATACCCTGGCTTGTAGCATGGAGAGGCCCTATAGAGAAGGTGATGTCTCCTGGTACGGTAAATGGGAGGAAAAACCACAATAGTATGATCAGGAGATTGGCTATAACCATACGGGGAACGACCTTTTTTATTGGAAGCCTGGCGCAGGCTACCAGGATCAAGGCTATGAATAGGCCCAGGATTATGGGGATAAAACTATCCAATATCGCTACAATCACAGAGAAAGAGACAATTATTATGACCTTAACCCTTGGATCAAGGTTGTGGATGATAGTGTTCTTTGTTGCAAGTTTTTCTTCGATCATTTATCTTTGTTGGTATACTTGGCATGAAAGTACATGACAATACCCATGAGTCCGAAGATATAGCCAATGCCACCTAAAATTTCTGTAAATGAGGGGCCTTTTCTTTGTGATTCCAAGATAGAATTGATAACAGGCTCTAACCTTTTCTCAAGGGCATCATCTACAATAACCCTGACCTCCTCAGGGGTTACACCACTTATCACTTCAGACGCATCTCTTTTATCAGTTGCAGCAATGTCCCTTGTAGCATTACTGAGTTCTTCTTCTTGGATGAAAAATACAGCCCTATGACCCATAGACGCAGTAAGCACAATCTTCATCCCTGTATT
>CAZVAH010000277.1:0-2827 GCA_964625035.1 uncultured Bacteriovoracaceae bacterium
CCCCACATCCCGAAAATATTTTCATACTTGGTTGTGCCTGCTGTGCAGGCATGAGGGTTTATATGAAAATAGCTATCAGCTATTCCGCCTCAGGCGGATGGGCATCGGCCTCTACATTTCCCATCATCTCAAAATAAATCCCTGATACCTGGTCCCTGACCCCTGATACCTGCCTTTATCTAAGGTAAATCAGAAAAGTCCTTTTTGGCACGTTCCTTGATAATATAATGCAGCTTCTTTCCTGCAGGGTTAAACGGCAATTCTTTCTGATCTACAAACTTGTAATACCTTGGTCTTTGATACCTCGCCAGCCTTGGATGGTCTTTACAAAACTCTTCCAAATCACTCTCTGTAAGACTCGGATCACTTTTGGCAACATAGGCTACAATCGTTTCCCCCCATTCCTTGCTCGGTGCGCCTGTCACAAAGACATCGATAACTTGAGGATGCTCCTTTAAGGCCTCCTCTACGACAACTGGATGGACATTCTCTGCTCCGGTGATTATCATGTCATCTGTTCTACCTCTTATCGTGATATAGCCATCTGCGTCCCATACTGCTGTATCACCTGGAAGCTGCCAACCTTTATAGGGAAATACCTTGCCTGTATCCTCAGGTCGATTAAGATAACCGTATGGACAGTGCATGGTTCTCAATGCTATTTCCCCTTCAGTCTTACCATCCTTAGGACACTCGTGGGTAGGATTCTCAGGATCTGCACGATGACCCAAATCAACCCTTATGACTTTTATTATATCTTCTGCAATCGCTCTCCCAATTGTCCCTGCCTTTTCCGGCAATTCGTGCGGCCACAGCATTGTAACCCAGTGACCATCAGCAGTTCCATACCCATTGTAGATACCAGGACATAAAGTTTTCATCATCCTTAAGCACGATTCCCTATCAAGAGGCGCGCCCATAGAGGTTAAAGCCCTTAAACTGCTTACATCCCTGGGGGTTTTCTCCTGCACATTACACATTCGCTCATAGATTGTAGGGGCGCTTACCATATGTGTGACTTTATATTTCTCAATATAATCTAATGCCAAATCCTCATCAAAGGATCTCATGAGTACTACTGCGCCTCCGGCATGCAAGGTTGGAATCACTCCCGTGGTATTACCCCCCCTATGAAATAAAGGGTTTGTGGCAAGATTCACACATTCATTATCCAGCTTCTCCATTGCCGAATTCATCATGCAATCAAAGAATATCATTGCATGGTTTAGAGTGAATCCCTTAGGAAGTCCTGTTGTTCCAGAGGTGTAGAGGCCAAGTATTGGATCCATCCAATTTACATCTTTCTCAGTCCTGGGGGCCTTGACGGATTTTCCTTCAATGAATTTTTTAAGGCTTACATGTCCTTTAGGGAGCTCCCCCTCGCCACACATAATACACAGCTTGGGCTTGTTCTCAGCCAGCTCAATAGCCTTTAGGCAAACATCTTTTAACCCCACATCATAAACAAACACAGCAGGCTCGCTATCATCAATCAGTTTACAAAGTTGACCCTCTGGAAGCATAAAGTTCAACGCAGGGAAAATACACCTTGCCTTGGCTGAGGCCATGTACACAATAAACCACTCATAGGTATTAAACAGATTACCCATTACAACATCTTGCGTGCCCACTCCAAAATCAAGAAGGGCATTCGCAAATTTGTTAGAGACCTCACTCCACTTTCTATATGTTAATGTCTTATTCCTATAAGGGTCTATTATCGCTGTCTTATCAGGCCACTTCAGGTTGTTCCTGTAAAGTTGCCTGGTGAGCGTATATTCCTTTTCCCACAATTCCTTGAATACTGTATAATCAACATCAAACCCCATTTCTACTCCCCCTATTTTTTATCAATGCTCATCCGAAATCCCTCACAGACTTCTAACACAGGCATATTTTTCAAGTCAAATAGTGAGGTAACCTGAATCATAAAGATCCTGATGAATTACGCGCAATCTTGAGGCAAAAAAATCGGTTTCACGGTTATATCTGGATTTCCTAAGATCCTGGAGTTTCTAAAAGGAGTATACCTAGCCTTCTATCCCAAGGTTAACCTTAAGCACACATTGTCTGCCACAACTCATCGTCTGTTGTCTCTGTCACAGTAAGAGCAATTTCTTCTTTGCGAACATTAACCCTTAGCACTGTACCCATGATGGTGATGGATTGTGATGGGAAGACTACTTTTATGGCAGAGCCCTCAAGTTTAGACACAATTGCAGGACGGAGGAGTGTGAATGCATTCTGTGCCTTGAGACACATACCCCCTAAGCTTACATTTTTCACATAGCCGCGTCCCTGGATATACACGCCCACCTTCAATAGTGCAACAAACTTCACCTGCCTGCGTGGATCTTTTCTTCTCTCCTGAATAGAGCCTTCTCCATTATCTTGCATATTGATACATCTCCTTTATCTCTAAAAATATGCGCATGTGGCTTGTGAAATATAGCTGTCTTTCCTTTTATCGTCCCAAAGAATACACAACTTGAGCTCTTCTTTGGGGAATGTGCCTTGCAGGCATGAGGGGTTTATATGAAAATAGGGGTCAGGTATCAGGGGCCAGTTTTCGGTAATGGATGTTTTTCTCAGTCCGAGCATGTTTTCACGCTTGGTTGTAAGCATAAAGCACTCATGCGGGTTTATATTAGAGCTGGACAAATCATAAGTATCCCAAGAAAGATAAATATTATACCAATCACCTTAGCCAGGATTTGTTCATCGATTCGATGAACAAATCTTGCGCTAGTAACACCCCCAAATACTGCACCGCACCCGATAATCAAACCAGCTAATGCCAGCCCTCGACCTTTGAATGACACACCCT